>SKKK01000205.1 GCA_007121535.1 Planctomycetaceae bacterium
CCATGACCAACCCTTCAGGCGGATTTACCTAAGCTTCGTAGATCCCGTAAAACATGCATTCTACGCTACTATAAATCGGACTATCGGTATCGTAATCCATATTATCTGAACCCGATTACGGCACCCGGGCAAATCGACGTAAACTTAGGCACCGTAGCATCTTTCAACGAGTATAATCAGCACGTCAATCAACACAAGAAAATGATGGCTCCAACGGCAAGAATGGATCTTTCGTTCGAACCGGACCAGGAACCAGCTAAATTGGAGAACGTGTTGTTTCCGTTTTGGCTGTTCATCGTCACGCCTATCTGCCCCCTGTTAAGATGGCGAACCCGGTCGGAAAGTTCCGATTCGCTCTGCCGGAACTGGACCCGCGAGGCATGTAGTTGGCCGCTGAGACAGGCACGTTGCGGGCCAAACTCTACGCTTCGCGGGTCGAATCGTAGCTCACCGGGCGAACAATTCGCCCAATATCTGATCCACAGCACGCTGGTGCGTTGGCGATGTTTCCATCGCTTCGGCGATTTCGTCCCACGGATCGTCCCAAGACCAATCCTCGGCGTCGCGGATCGCCCGATGCGTGTCTTGTGACCGCGATCCGGCATGACGATCGGCACCGGTGATCGCGTTCCAGAACGACGTGTCCGGGTTTGGCTGCGGCAAGCTGCGAGGCGTTGTCGGGTGGTACGTCAGGCGTTCGAGACTGGCCGCGATGGTTGGCGCATCGAATGGCTGGGACTGGACGACGGAAACGGTCGCCAGCAGCCCGGCCTCCGAACCGCCTTGGTCGGCCGGCCCATCTGTCGAAGCCTCGGACGACCACGACGGTGCGGCTTCGCCTTCGCCCCCATCGCCTCCATCCTGACTGGATGCCTGTTGGTTCAAGGCATTGATCACCGTCAGGACGTCCAAGGGTCGGATGGCGTTGTCGTCGCCGATGACATCCAAAAACGGCGGCGTCGTCAGGCCCGGCGGCAACGGTCCGGCTCCGTTGGTATTCAGGTAGTTGATCAGGATCAGGGCATCGACGGGCGATAAGAATCCGTCGCCATTGACATCCACGTTCCAGACCGGGTTTCGATACGGCGGATCGGAAATGCCCGTCACGGTGACCGTCACCGTCCCCACGGCCTCGGCGCCCTGTTCGTCCGAAATCCGGTACGTGAACGTGTCGTTCTTGCTCTCGCCGTCATTCAAGGCGCGCAACACAGCCGACATCGTGGGATCGTACTGGAAGCTTCCGTCAGCGAACACCTGGTAGCTACCACCGAATTGGCTGGTTCCCGTGGCAGAAAACGCCGTGATCGTCTGACTGTCCCAATCATAATCGTTTTCCAACAGACCCGGTGCACTGATATTCAGGATGCGGTTTTCGGCGGTGGTGTACAGATCGTCCACGGCTACCGGCGGAGTATTGGCGCCCGTGACCGTGACCGTGACCGTACCGCGAGCCGTCAACTGACCATCGGATACGGTGTACTTGAAGACATCGATCAACGGTGGGTCACCGACTTGCAGCGAAGCCAGTGTGGGGGAAACACGCGGATCGTAGGTAAAGTGCCCATTGGCCGACATGGTGATCCTGGCGCCCAAGGTGCTGACCGTATCGGACTGGCCGACGACGACTTGCAAGGGATCGTCTTCCAGGTCCAGATCGTTGGCCAAGACGCTGTCCAAATTGGCTGCGCTGGTGTCCAACAAGGCGTTGTCCGGGATGGTGTAGTTGTCGCTGACCGCGATCGGCGGGGTGTTGACGCCATCGACCGTGATCGTGACGGTGGCGACGTTGCTGATCGCGCCGCCGCCGTCGATCGCCTGATACGTGAACGTGTCCACCGCCGATTCACCCGGCCGCAAGGCCCGCAGCACCTCGTTGGGTCGTGGATCGTAGTTGAACCTTCCGTTCGCATTGACCGAGACGGAGATTCCCATTTCGGTCACGGTCTGGTAGACCCGGTCGTACTGGCCGTTCTGTGGAACATTCACTGGGTTGCCGTCCGTGTCGACGATACCGTCCCAGACCCAGATCCTGCCCCAGTAGTCGGGCGGACCGGGATCATCGACGTCGGTGTCGTTGTCCAGGACTCCGCGACCGGCGACCTGCAGCAACGCGTTCTTATCCACCCGGAACGGATCGTCCCGGGCGACCGGTGGCGTGTTGGCGACGATCACCTCGATCGTGACTTCCATCGTATCGATGCCGACGCCGCCGGCGCCGGTGAATCCTTGATCGTTGGCGGTGATCGTCCACGTCGTCTCGCCACTGAAACCGGTCGCGGGTCGATAGATCAATCCGCCCTCGGCGGTCAACGTCGCGTTGATCCGGTCGGGGGTGGCCTGCAGCGTGACGAGTTGGCTGCCGCTGCCCGTGATCTGATTCACCTCCAAGCCGCCGGGAATGCCCGGCAGCACGTCCAGATGTCCCGAACCGACCTCCAAGGTGACGATCAGCGTGCCGCCCGGCGTCTCGATCACGTCCGGATCGATGACCTCGATCGCGGTGATGTTCAGCGGTTGATTTTGTAACGCGGTCAGGACGGGATCGGTGGGACTTGGATCGCCCAAGAAGCGGATCTGAGGCGGATCGTTGACCGGTAGGACGTCGATCGTAACCGTCGCCGTGTCGGTCAGCGGTGGGCTGGGCTGCGTGGGATTGTCGGGGTCACCACCGCTATAGCCCTGGTCGTCGACCGTCATCACCAAGCGGACCAACCCGTCCGTTCCCGAGACCATCGCGTAGTTCAGCCGGTTGAAGTTGCCATCCGGCACTTCGTAACGGACGCCGGATGCCAGCGTCGTATTCAATTCCGCCGGGGTACCCGTCAACTCCAATCCAATCACGCGTCCGTCGTTGTCTGTGGTGGTCGTGATCCGATCGGCGGGGACACCGTTGGGTACCACCATGACATCCAACATGCCCGCACCTGCGGGGATCTCGAGCGTCAGTATCAGCATGCCGCCGGGGGTTTCCAGCACGTCCACGTCGGCGACGCTCAACCCGGTGATCGTCTTCTGCGCGTTCGGCCCCTCGTTGACCGACCATTGCTGCTGCGTCACGTCGATCGCGGGCGGATCGTTGACCGGGCGTATGGTGATCGGCAAGGACTTCAGGTCGGTGGTCACCGTCCCCGCTCCGGTCCGCCCCAGATCATCGGCCAGGATCGTCAGCATGACGTCACCGTCCGCCACGTTGCTGTTGAAGTTTTCGTCCGGCACCGTGTAGGTGACGCCGTGGGGCGACGCCAGCGTCAGGCTGATCTCTTCGGGCGTTCCGGTCAGGGTGATCGATCGAGTATGATTGCCTGCGATACGACTGGCGGGAACCCCTTGGTCCAGTCCGCCCACGACATTCAGGGAGCCGAAATCGAGCGGCACCGAAAGCGTGACCTCGATATAACCGGGAGGCGTCTCGAACGCATCCACGTCCACCACCACGATATCGCTGATCGTCACATTCGCCTGCGGCCCCTCGTTGATGATGAACGGTCCGGTCGGCAACGTGATCACCGGCGGATCGTTGATCGGTCGCACCGTGATCGGGATGGTTTCCTCGTCGGTGGTGATCGTACCGATGCCCGTGCGGCCCTGATCGTCGGCCAGGATGGTCAGGATGATGTCCCCGTCGGCCCGGTTGTTGTTAAAGTGCGGGTCCGGAACCGTATAGGTCACTCCATGAGGCAAGGCCAACGTCTTGTTGATCTCCTCAGGCGTTCCGGTCAGGACGATCCTCCGACTGTTGTTCCCGGAAATCCGATTCACGGGCACGCCGTTGGCAACCCCGGGCACGACGTTCAACGAACCGTGGCTTTCGGGGACGGACAAGGTGACGACCAGGTGGCCGGGAGGCGTTTCTGCGACATCGACATCGGTCACCCCGATCCCATAGATCGTCAGGCTCTGGTTCGGTCCTTCGTCCATGATGAAGGGACCGACCGGCACCGTGACCACCGGCGGATCGTTCACGGCGCGGACCTGGATGGGAATGGTCCTCGTCGCCGACAGACTGGGGCCACCGCCCGTGTTGCCGTGGTCTTCCACGCTGGCGATCAGCAGCAATTCGCCGTTCCAATTCGGGGCGGGCAGGAATTGCAACCCGGTCGCATCGGTCAGCGTGTTGGTGATTTTGACCGGCGAACCGGTGATGGTCACCAGATGCGAGCCGTTGCCGGACAGCGTGCCGTTGCCGGTTCCTTCGGTCGGGTCCAGGCCACCGGCCACGTCGGTTCGCACGATCAACTGACCGGCATCGGTCTTCGGGTTCCCCGCCAGATCAGTCAGCCGCAAAACCACGCTGACCGCTTTCTTCGGATCGGCGGGCGCTTCGTCCGCATCGACATCGGTCACGATCAGCGGGAAGTAGAAGTTCTGGTCATCTTCGTTCAGCACCAGCGGCCCCGGCGAGGTGATCGACGGCGGGTCGTTCACGGGCGTGACCGAAATCGTGATCGAATCTTGCACCGACTTCGGCCCGCCCAGGCCCACGTTGCCCTGGTCGTTGACGTCCACCGTCAACAACTCGTGCGGATGGTCTTCGAAATTCAGGTTATTGCCGTTGGGCCGCGGTCGATAAACGATGCCTGATGCTTGAGCCAGCGTGGCGTTCAACGCGGCGGGCGACCCTATCAAGCGGACCGAAGCCTGATGGTTGTTCTGGATGGTGACGCCCGGGACGGTGCCGGGGGTCACGCTGATCGTGCCGTACTTGGCGGTCAATGTCACCCGTAGCGTCACCGGAGCGAGGGCTTCGTCCGGGTCGCCGACGACGATCCCGGAGATCGGCAGCGTGGTGTCCTCGAACATGGTGTAAGACGTCTGCGGAAGATTCACGAACGGTGGATCGTTGACCGCCACCACCGTGATATTGATCGTACGCTGGTCTTCCAGACCGGGACTCGGGACGCTCGGATCGGCCGGGTCGTAGCCGAAATTGCCCAGATCGTTCACCACGACCACCAGACGATCCACGCCGTTGTAATTCTCCAGCGGAGCGTATTGCAAGCCGTCCAGAGCCGCATTGACATCGGTCTGGCTGCCGCGGAACGTCATGCTCGGGTCGTCGGCGCCGTCGCCCGTGTCGAATATCAGCCCGTCGGTCGTGCTGAGCGTCAAAGCGCCTTCCAGCACCGTCAACGTGACTCGTAGCTCTTCGGGATCCGCCTCGCCGACATCCGGGTCGAAGACCGAGATGGCGTTACCCGTAGCGGTGGAGAACGTCAGCGGGACATTCACGTAACTGGGGTCGTAGATGGGCGTGTGTTCGTTGACCGTCTGGATAGCCGTGGGGGCCGTCAGCACCGGCGGATCGTTGATCGGCCGGACGCTGATGGTGAACGTCTGCGGATCGGATTGATCGATCCCTCCATTGTCCGTCCCGCCATCGTCGTGCAAGATCACTTCGATCACCGCGTCACCGTTGGCGTTGGGCGCGACCTCGAACGTCAGGGTTCCGGTCTGGGGATCGATGGTCGGCAACGTGGTGAAGAAATCGGCGGTCGTCCAGGCGCCGGGACTGTCGACGCTGACGACCGTTACCTCGAACTCCAACGCTTGAATCAACTCGTCCACCGCCTCGGGCGGACCAGGTCGGATGTCCGTAGCCCAACCCGTTAGCGTTTGCAATCCGGCGTCTTCGTTCAACTGGACGATGGCAGGATCGCTGCTGAGCGTGAATTCGGGTGGATCGTTGACCGGCACGACGGTGACCGTGACCGTATCGGTAACGGTGGTTCCCGTTTGGTCCGCCGCTGTGACCAACAGCACGGCGCGACCGTTCTGATGAGGCAGGTAGGTCAGGGTCAATTGCGCGGCATCCAGTTCGAACTCCAGTGGAATCGAAGTGGTCAGACGCAGTGGCGAGTACGCGCCCGGATCGCGGCCGACGATCAAAGTCCCGGCGATCCCGCGAAGGATCGACGCCTGGACCAACGCACCGGCTTGCGAATGGGCGTTGACCGCGTTGACCAACTGTTGGGCCGTCGAGGGGTTCGAGGGATGGGTGTTCAGCTCCACCGAGATGATCGAGCCGTTGACGGTGACCACCGGTCCGCGAGCGTCACCGAAGTTCGTCTCGTTGACCTCCATCCGGATGGCTTCGCCGGCCGGGCCGGGTTGCTGAGCTTCCAACTGGATATGGACGGCCCCGTCGGTGTCCAGGTCCGAGACCGCCGTGGCGAATCCCAGCAAGGTTGCCGAATAGGTCAAGAAGTCGCCGTTGCCGTTGGTGATGTCGTCGTCGTCGAATCGAGCCGAAAGATCGAAAACGCTGGGGGGCGCATCTTCCAGGACGACCTGATTGCCGATCGGAGCGGTCAACACCGGCGCGGTATTGGTGATGATCCGGATGCGATAGTCTTCGACCTCGCCTCCGACGCTCAACCCGTGATGAGCCAGTCCGCCGCCGGCGCTCAAGCGGAAACGGGCGAACGTGTCGTACGGCAGATCGTCGACGTCGATGCCCTCCGGCGTGGTGATCGTCAGCCGGTTTTCGCCCTCGAACACCGGCTCGCTGAACAGCACCTGCTCGCCGGGATCGAACCGGCCGTTGTTGTTCCAGTCGATCCAGGCGTCCAACATGCCGTTGCCACCCGAAACGGTGACCACGATCGACGTATCCATTCCGGGAACGAAGGGACCTTCAAATCGCACGCCGTCCTCGTCGTTGGCCGCACTGCCCACGGTGGTGGCAAACGGTACCAGGGAGATCGAGCTTGCCGAGCTGGTCGCCAGCAGGCCATGCAGCAGACCGGCGTCGACGGCCTGGTTGATCGCCGCAGCGATATTCGCAGCCGTCGCCGTGGCATCACCGCCGATCTCCACTCGCCGATGTGCATTATTCGACAGTTCGTTGTTGTTGTCGAACTCGAACACCACAGCCGGGTTCCGTCCGTCGGCCAGCGTGAACAGATTCCCGTCCAACGGCAACAGCCCCTCGGTTACCTGGATACTGACCGGCAACTGCCAATACGGTCGCAGGCTGTTCGTCCAAGTCACTTCTGCGGCGCCAAGGATCTCGAGCACTCCCTTGCCCGCGTCCAACGCGGTCACGTCCGACAACAGCCCATCCGTTACGGCCGCATCGACCGCCTGGATGATCCGCCGCACGAGGATTTCGGGAGGCTCGGCTTCGTAGAACACGATATCGGTCATCGCTGGAGACGGTGGGGCCGGCGACCGGAAAGTGAACGTCACCGCATCGATCGTCAATGTGTCTCCGTCATCCACCAACGCTCGGCCACTGGCGGCCGGATCGCGGGGGATTTCCACTCGCGTCGGCGCGACCCGGTACAGGTGCAAACCGCTGTCCTGCAAATCGACGCTCGACGCCCCCGAGATCTGGATCAAACCATCGCCGACGTGGACGACCGAGACGCCGACCAACGGATCGAGATCGGTCATCGATTCATCGATCGCTGCGACGACGGATTCCGCCAGGGCGCTTGGGCCATCATGCAGCGAATAGGAAACCCGAAACAGACCAACGGGGCCGGTCGTCATTTCAAAGCTCTTTTGGGTACCGCTCGCATCGGTGATCGAGAAGAACTTGCCATCGTCGACGTGCCAGCCGTCGGGTACACGGATGGTCATCATCGGCAGCAGATCCAATTGCAGACGCGGCGTGCCGGTCAAATCGACGCGAGCATTCGCGTCGTCGCCATCGGCCAGAACGCTCGGTTGTCCCTCGACCTCGGTGTCCAACAAGTGGCCCAATCGCAGTTGGCTGTCGCGCACTTGGACGTGCCGGGCGCCATCGCTGGCCAGCAAGGTACGGAAATCGTCGTTGCGGCTGGGATCGTCCGGCAGGTCGCCGAAATCGAACGTCGCTTCGCCCAGGATGATCGTGAACCGAGTCTCCCCGTCCGGCTGGTTGGATTTCAAGAAGTTGCCCGCACGGTCACGAATACCGGGCA
>SKKK01000213.1 GCA_007121535.1 Planctomycetaceae bacterium
ACGTCCGGCAGATGCGAGCCGCCGAAGGCCGGATGGTTCGTCACGATCACGTCGCCCGGTTCCATCGGGATGTGCTTCATGACCGCACGCAAACAGATGCCCAACGCTCCCAGGTGCACGGGGATGTGGGGCGCGTTGACCACCAGGAAGCCGGCCGGATCGAGCACGGCACAGGAAAAATCGAGCCGCTCCTTGACGTTCACCGACAAGGCGGTGCGTTGTAGCTGTTCGCCCATCTCCAACGCGATCGCCTGCAAACGCGATGCGTCCAGACTCAATCGAGCCAAGTCCGAGGTGGCCGTTTCGCTGGGCGCGCCGTCGGCCGCGCCAAGCCGGGCGACCAGCGTGCCGTGGTCGTCGCAAGTCGTCACCCAGCCGGGTTCGATCAGCGTGGTGCTGTACGGATCGAGCGCCAGGAAGGCTCGGTTGACGACCTGGCCGGGCCGAATCGCTGTCCGCTGCACGACCTCCAGCGTTTGCCAGCGTCCGTGAATTCGCACCTGCTGCTGTTGGACGCGGAGCGTCTGGGAAAACACTGGAACAGGCACCTTGGCGACCCCTGTTTTTCCACGGCTTTCACACGTTCCGCTCGGAGCCAGTTCCACTTCTTCACAGCCTCGGGCCGACCCGGTCGACGGCGGCACAAAGTCCGGCGGGTCAATCGCTTCCCCCGAAACGCGAAGCTGCACGCGTACCGATTCCAATTCCAGAGTGCGATCGGGCACGAACCCGTAAACCCGCTCGAATTGCTCGAGGAATCGCGCGGTCGGATCGTCGCCCGCCTGGTGGACGATCCACTCGACGCAATCCATGCCGGTGAAACGGATGCCGAGCAGTACCTGGTCGATCTCCCATCCGGTGTCGTCGCACAGTTCGTACAAGAGAACGTCCACTTGGACCAGGCCTCGATCGAGCGGCATCAGGATCTGGCGTTCGACCACCTGCTCGCGGTGCGCGTGCTGCAGTCCCCAGGCGCTCAGCAGACCGGCATCGGCAGGAAACAGGACCGTGCGGATACCCAGCAGCCGTGCAACGGCGCAAGCATGTTGACCGCCGGCGCCGCCGAAGCTGACCAGTACGTAATCGGCCGGGTCGTACCCCTTGCGCACTGATATCCGCCGGATCGCCTCGGCCATCCGCTCGTCGGCCAGTTGAATCCAAGCATCAAGCAGCGTTTCCGGATCCTGGTTCCAGTGGGTCGCAATCTCTTCCAGAGCGCGCTGCGAGCATCGTCGGTCGATCGGGATGCCGAAGCCGGTCTGGTTCAGTCGTCCCAGTAGCAAGTTCACATCGGTCAACGTCATCGGCCCGCCGGCGCCGTAGCAGGCCGGCCCCGGATATGCCCCGGCGCTCTCCGGCCCGACGAACAATTCGCCGTGCCGGATACCGCAAATCGATCCGCCTCCCGCCGCAACGGTCTGGAGGGCCAGCATCGGCGCAAATAGCGTGGCGTCGCCGATCTGATGCTCGAACGCCAAGTCCGGACGGCCATCGATCCGACACACGTCGGTACTGGTGCCCCCCATGTCGAAGCCGATCAATTGCTGCCGATCGGATCGAGCGCCGAGTGCCTCGACGCCCTTCACTCCGGCAGCAGGACCGCTCAGCAGGCTGTCCTTCGCTCGGTAGCAACTTCGACGTTCCAAACCCCCGGCACTGTGCATCACCATCAGCGCGCCCTCCGGCATGGCCTCGGCCACGTCCCGCAAATAGGCGTCCATCACCGGAGCCAGGTAGGCGTCGATCACCGCCGTTTGGACTCGCGGCAATAGACGGATCAGCGGAGCTAAATCCGCCGAGCACGACACGTAGCGGATCCCGTCTCGCCGCAGCGCGTCGCCGATCGCTCGTTCCCGCGTCGGATCCAGGTAACTGTTCCGCAAGGCGATCGCCACGGGGCGCAATTCGTCCGGTCGCATCGCAGCCTGGCAAACCTCCGAAACCACGGACTCGACATCGAATCGCTCAGCCACCTGGAGGACCTGATGATGCAGCGCCGGTGGCCGTTCGACGCGCAACGCGAACAGGTCCGGACGCTGCTGGGTACCGATCACCGGCAAATCGCCCAAGCCCTGGTCCATCACCACCACCGGGGCAACGCCCGTGCGCTCCAACAGTGCATTGGTGCCGCGGGTCGTCGCCAAACGCATTCGAATCGGCGGCAGCGGTGCGCCGAGCGGTGTGTTGGTGATCAGCCGAGCAGCAAAGATCGGCGCCTGTTCCGACGAGCGGATCTCCAGAACGTCGCCGCTACTCAAGTCATGGACTGCGGCGTCCACCTGCAACGAAACGCCGTCGGCATCGATGGCCACGATTCTTCCCAGCCTACTTCCATCGGCCACGCGATACACATCGTAACCGGTCAGGCATTGAAAATGGCGGGTCGGTGGGCTGGAAACGCGGAGCACGTCGCCGGAGACCGCCGCACAGACGAAACGCAACGCACTGCTGCTGAGGACCTTCAGCCGATGCCAATTCCGTTCCGCGTCCCATGCCAGGACGTCGGTAAACGTCCCGCCGGTGTCGATGAAAAGCTGATACGTCATGGAAGCAGGGGCATGGTGGCATCGATCTGATCGTGAAACGTCAAGCGAACGAGCGAATCCCGGGTCAACCGGAAACCGGGAAGCTCGTCTCGAACGGTTCTTTAGAATACCAGATTTTGCAGCAGAACGTACCCGGCCACCGCGAGGATCGCGATCACGAAGACCCGTTGCAACACCGTGCCCGATAACCGTGTGGAGATCATCTGGCCTGTGAACAGACCCGCCAATCCGCCCAGCAAGAACAGGCCCGTGATGTCCAGCGGAATGTCGCGACCGGCCATTACGTGAGCGGTCACACCGGAAGCGCTGACCAGGGCGATGACCATCAACGAGGTGCCGACCGCGCGGTGGATCGACATGTTGCTGAAAAGAATCAAAGCCGGCACGATCACAAAACCGCCTCCCACACCGAACAGTCCGGCCAACAATCCGGTCAGCAGCCCGACGGCAAGCAGCAGCAACGCACACGGGGATGTCAGGATCAACGTTCCGGTTTCGTCGCGGCGGCAGGTGCCTTCGGAGGTCGAGTTCTCCTGAGCGGGTAGCGTTTCGACCGAGGCGGCGGCTGGCGAGCGTTGCCACATGCGGATCGCCACGATCAACATCAGCCCGGCGAACAGCAGCAACAGCAGGGTCTCTGGCAATCGTCCCGCGATCCAGGATCCGACCGGAGCCCCAACCATCCCGGCGATGGCAAACAGCAGGCCGGTACCGATCTCGACCTGGCCCAGGCGCCAACGCTGTAAGAAGCCGATCAAGCTGGTCGCCCCCACGGCAGCCAGAGAAATCCCGACGGCTTCGCGCGCCGGGACGCCCAGACCGTAGACCAGCAGCGGGACGGCGAAGATCGCCCCCCCACCGCCGGTCAGACCCAGCGACAGTCCGACCACCAAGCCAAAGATCAAGCTCAATCCCGTGATCATCCCGCCGTTCCACAGGCTGCTTCGGATTCGCAAGTCGGAGCGTCGCCTTGCGTCGGCAGCTTCGAGGCCGTCCACGCCTTGAAGCCCCCCACGACATCCAACAGGTCTTCTCGTCCGGCGCGCGCCAGCAGGCTGCAGGCGATGGCCGATCGGTAGCCGCCCTGGCAATGGACCGCGATCGTGCGGTCTTCCGGCAGTTCGTTCATCCGATCCATCAACTGCGGCAAGGGAATGCTCCTGCTGCCTTCGATGTAAGCCGAACGCCGTTCCTGTTCGGCTCGCACATCCAACAGCAGCGGCGGTTGAGCAGCATTCAATTGATCGGCCAGAGCGACGGCGGTGATGCGCTGGATCGATCGCAAGTGTTCCGGATGCGATTCCAAAGCCCGCAACCCGCCATCCAGATAACCCGCGACATTGTCGAACCCGATCCGCCCCAATCGCATGACAGCCTCCTCTTCGCTGCCCGGTTCGGCGATCACCACGATCGGCTGCTCGTGGTTCAGCACCGTTCCGCACCAAGTCGCGTACTTGCCATTGAGTCCGATGTTGATCGAACCCGCCACGTGGGCGCCCTCGAAATCGACCGCATCGCGAACGTCCAAGACTTGCGCGCCCTGGCTTTGCAAGTCCAGAACCTGTTTCCAAGCCAGCGGACGGAGCGAGCTGCTGAGCGTCGCATCCAAGTCCGGGCGTTCCTGCCGATTCTTGATCGCATCGTACACGAAATAGTCCGGCGCCTCGGGTTGGTCCGCCGTCACCAGTCGCTTGAAGTCGTCCAGGGACATCGGCTGCAACGCGTAGTTGAACTTCTTCTGTTCACCGATCGTCGATACGGTTTCCTGACTCAAGCTCTTTCCGCACATCGAGCCCGCGCCATGAGCCGGGTAGACCAACGTCGCGTCCGGCAAGTCGCGCAGCCGCTGCACCGAGTGATACAGCATTTCCGCCAATTCGTCTGCGGTGACGCCGATCGAGGCCAGTAGATCGGGCCGCCCCACGTCGCCGATAAACAAGGTGTCGCCGGTCAATACGGCCTGCGGCGCCGTTGCGTTTTCGGTCCGGTCGAACACCAGCAGCGAGATGCCCTCGGGTGTATGCCCCGGCGTCTCCATAATCTTGATCTGCACGTCACCCAATTCGAAAACCTGCCCCTCATCGGCGGCAGTGAACTCGAATTCGGCTTCAGCACGCGAGCCCATCACGATCCGCGCGGCTGCCCGGTTTCGCAGTTCGATATGCCCGGCCAAAAAATCCGCGTGGAAGTGGGTCAAGAAAACGTATTTCAGCGTGTACCCACCCTCGCTCAGATCATCCAGGTATTGCTGAATGTCCCGCTGTGGATCGACGATGGCGGCCAACTTGGTCCGCGGATCCGCGATCAAGTAGGAAGCGTGCGATAGGCATCCGAGGTAGTATTGCTTTAATTGCATGGAAGGGTCTCCTTGTTGCTCGTGCTCGTACTCGTTTGCACGGAAACGATTGCGAATACGAATGCTGCTTGGGTTGCGGGCGTTAGCCCAAATTAGGACGGGCAAAGAACGGGGGCGGACTCAATTGGATGGTCGCAACGGGGTCGGGATGGTCGCATCGGGGTCGGGAGTCGTTTTCGGCCAACGATAAACCATGTGCGAAACGGCTTACCCGAAAACGACTCCCGACCCCTTCCGCTACTCCCGCCCCCTTCCACTACTTGCAACACGACGTCGTGGTTTCGCAGGACTCGGCGTCGGACACCTGATTCCACGGCATCCGCGCCAGCAGCATGGCCATGCCACAGGTGTCGGTAACGCCGGCGAAAATCAGTCCGGCCCCAACGAAAGCTGCCAGCCCGCTCCAGTAAGGATGCACGAAGATGCCCAGCAAGGCCCCGGTCAACACGATCGCTCCGGCGACGATACGGACCTGGCGTTCCAAGGACATCGCCTTTTTGCCGCGAACCACGGGCACCCCTGCCTTTTCACACGCTTGCGTCCCGCCTTCCACGTTGACCACGTTCTCCATGCCCGCCGCCAGCAGCTTTTCACAAGCCTGTTTGCCTCGGGTTCCCGAGCGGCAGATGACGTACAACGCACCATTCGAACCGTTTCGCTCGGCCGCAATCGCTTGGACGTCCAATCGCTCCAGCGGCCTGTTCTTGGCGAAACTGACGTGCAACTCCCGAAACTCGGCCGGTGTCCGCACATCGATCAACTCGATGGCCTGACCAGCCTGGGACATCTCCAGCAATTCGTGGGCGGAAATCGTAGCGATACTCATTGGAATCTCCTTGAAAAAAACTGTCTCAAACAATCGTCATGTCGGAACCTGTCGATCTGTTTTCGCAAAAAAAACGTTCGGGGGTCAGTCGGCTTCGGAATACCCGAATCGCTGCTCGATGCAACCCAGGATGTGCTCCAGTTGAGGTTCGGCCACCCGATAGAACACTCGGCGACCGTCCTTCTCACTGACCAGCAAACCACAGCGTTGCATCAACCGCAGGTGCTCTGAGGCCATGGCGCTGGGCAGATGACATGCCTCGGCCAATTGGCTGACCGTGAAATCCGCCTGCAGCAACATCTGAACCATCCGCAACCGATGGGGATGAGCCAGGGTGCGCAAGCACTCAGCCGCTTGGCCCAAACCCTCCAAATCGGTGATTCGCAGTTTCGCTGTGCTGGTCGTTGGCCCGTTTGCCATGATCTCGACCCCCTTTCGTTAATCAAATATATCGGAACCTTCCGACATGTCAAGGCAATCTTTTCGAGATTTTTTCGGAAAATTTTTTTTGAGGGCCGGCGTCCGAGACGCGTGCCAGGGACCGTCGGTTTGTCGGTAGCGATCGATGGCGGATCACAAGGCAATTCGGGCGCTTAAGTGCCGCTTGATGAAAACGGGTGCTCTGTTCTAAAATGCAGCAAAACGGTGAAAAAAGATGTCAGACGACTATTACAAAATCTTGGGTATCGATCGCGGCGCTTCGCCCAAAGAGATTGAAAGGGCGTATCGCAAGCTGGCGCGCCAGTATCATCCGGACATGAATCCAGATGACAAGACGGCTAAAGAAAAATTTCAAAAGGTCCAACACGCTTACGATGTGTTGAACGACCCGGAAAAGCGAAAGATGTACGACGCGTACGGTAGCGGCTTCGAAGATTCGAGCGGAGGCGCACGGACGTGGCGTACCTACAACCGCGGCACTGGGGGTGCTGAAGAGATTGATTTCAGCCAATTCTTCGGGGGTGGCCAGGCTGAAGCAGGTGGTTTTGGGGGATTCGAGGAGATTCTCCGGAAGTTTGCCGGTGGATCTGGCCGACGGCGAGCGCGGCAACCGGCAGTTCGAGGTCGTGACCTGCATCATGAGTTGCAAGTCCCTTTTGGCACGGCGATCACGGGCGGTCAGGCTCAAGTATCGATCCGCCGCGAGGATGGCACGATCGAGACGATTTCGGTGAAGATTCCGGCGGGGATCGAGGATGGCAAGAAGATCCGCTTGCGGGGACAAGGCGAACGTTCACCGACCGGCGGCGCTTCTGGGGATCTTTTGATCACGGTACGTGTCGCCAAGCATCCTTGTTATCGCCGAAGCGGGAATGATTTGATCGTTGCGGTACCGGTTCGCTTGAGCGAAGCGGCTGGAGGCGCCAAAGTCGATCTGCCGACTCCGGAGGGAGTCATCACGTTGACAATTCCGCCGGGCACCTCCAGCGGCAAGCGGCTACGATTGAAAGGTTTGGGGGTGGCGGGTAATTATGGCAAGGGGGACCTTTACGCTGAGGTTCAAATCGTCTTGCCACCGGTTATCGACGAAGCAGATCTTCAAAGAATGCGGGAATTGGACGCTCGTTACCAGCGTGATCCGCGCAGCGATTTGACATGGTAAAGTCGACGACACTGTTGGTGGCTGCGATCGCGGCTGCGGAAGCCGCCCAACCGGTTTGGTTTCGTCTGGCGCCGGAGGACCGTGTTCGCGTCTTGTTTGCTCTCGCGATCGTACTTTTCCTTGGTTTCGCCTTCGCGGCTTTCGCCTGGTGGGCCGGTCGTTGGACGCGACGTTACATGAACCGCCCGATACGGTCCAGCCATTTGCGAGACGTGCAAGCTGACGACTGGGCTCGCAAGCCTCTACTGCCACGCGAGGAAAACGAGCAGGGGGAATCCGAGGATTGATAACTGTGTCGGACGATCAACGACTGCCCGCTGAGTATCGAATGCGTCGCCAGGCCGATTTCGACCGGGTGTTCGGAAGCGGTGTGGTCGCAGCCGATGCCGTGTTGGTGGGCCATGCCGTTGCGAACGATCTTCCGCACAGCCGCTTGGGACTGTCCGTATCGCGCAAAACCGGCCGGGCGGTGGCCCGCAACCGCTGGAAGCGGCTGATTCGCGAGGCGTTTCGACGAAATCGGCGCGATCTGCCGGTAGGATACGATTTCGTACTGCGTCCCCGTCGTGGTGCGAAAGCCGATTATCGGGCCATCTGTCGTTCGCTGCCGCGGTTAACAACTCGGTTGGTACGCCGATTATCGGAGCGACCGTGATGAAGTCGTTGTGGTCAGCCCTGATCGCGACTCCAGCCTGGTTGATGATCGCAGCCGTTCGGCTGTACCAGATTTTTTTCAGCCCGCTGTTGGGCCGCCACTGCCGATTTACACCCACATGCAGTCAGTACTTCGTCGAGTCCGTCAGGAAGTACGGGGCGTTGCGCGGCGGCTATCGCGGTGTGCGTCGCATTTGTCGCTGCCATCCGTTCCATTCCGGCGGATACGACCCGCCGTAATTCGCACCTGGCCATGCCACCGTTGTGATCACAAGCGCCGTGAGGGCGCTGAACATCAACTTCGAAATCACCGTAGCGAATGGACTTGCAGCCTCGTGGCCTGGATTCGCTACCACGGTGAACGAACGGACACCTCCGGAGCACGCGAGTACGAGTCCGATGGACGCTCCCAGGCAGACCATTTAGCTCTGTCTGAAAAGGGGTCAGACCCTTTGGAGGGCACGCTGAAAACCTGGAAACACGTTGTGCCCGGAGAGGGTCTGACCCCTTTTCAGACAGAGCCTAGCCCGATGGCGAGAACCGTCGTTCGCGTCCGGCGTCCATTCATCGTAGTCACCCCATTTGTGTTCGAAGTCGCGGAAACGGGCGGCAGGGGTCTTTGAAGTTGCGCGTAGCCGAATTCCCGAGAATTCGGGGCGTTGGTGAGCGTGGCGTCCTGGTCGCGACCGCCCGAATTCTCGGGAATTCGGCTACTTTCGGCGACAATGCGCAACTTCAAAGACAGGGGTCGGGAGTCGTTTTCGGAAAACCCGCTTTCCATGTGGTGAATCGTTGCCCGAAAACGACGCCCGACCCCGTTGCGTTCCCATGCAAGGCTACCTCAATTGGCAAGAAACGTCTGGCCGGGTGCTTACTAGCAGCGAACCCACTTCCCTTTTCGGACAGAGCTTGGCGCAGATCATGCCATGATCGTACCTCGGGCGGAAGGGGGTGGGAGCCAGAGCGGTGTCAAGCCACCGCACTCCAAAAAGCGGGCCGTCCAGTGGTGGGGGTCGGAAACGTTCGCCGAGCGTGGTAGATTGTGTTCTGCGAGTGGCCTTGTTTTCATGTAGACCCGAACAATGTTGGTCGAAGGTTTTGCACCGATGAGTCGTTCCCAGCCCGTGCGTTTTCCCGCGTCCCTTTCTCGGCGCCGTTTCTTTCAAGGCAGCAGTGCCGTTCTGACCGTATCGGCGTTGCCCACCGGCTTGGCAGCAGCGCGAGCGGTCCACGCCGGCAGCGACCAGACGTTGAAAGTCGCGCTGGTCGGCTGTGGCGCTCGAGGCGCGGGCGCTGCAGCGCAAGCCCTGGCAACCGCTGGTCCGGTCAAATTGTGGGCGATGGCGGATCTGTTCGGGGATCGCCTGGAAACCAGCCTCGCCGCGATTTGCAAAGCTCAAGATGCGGCGTACGACGCCGATCAGCACCGGGGTGTGGCCGGTGCGATCGATGTACCGCCCGATCGCCGTTTCCTGGGCTTCGACGGTTATCGGCAGGCGATGGACAGCGGCGTTGACGTCGTGATCCTGACCACGCCGCCGCACTTTCGACCGATGCAATTTGATTACGCGGTCCGGCAAGGCATACACGTTTTCATGGAGAAACCGGTCGCGGTCGATGCGCCGGGGATCCGTCGAGTTCTGGCGGCGGCCGAGGCGTCGAAGCAGAAGAACCTGAAGGTCGGGGTGGGCTTGCAACGGCATCACCAAGGGGTTTACGAAGAAACGGTTTCCCGTATCCAGCAGGGGGCGATCGGAAAGGTGATGTATCTGCGAGCCTACTGGAATAGCGCCGGGTATCGAGCCCGCCCCGGCCGCGAGCCGGGCATGACCGAGATGACCTACCAGATGCGCAACCCGTACCACTACAATTGGATCAGCGGTGATCATATCGCCGAACAGCACGTTCACAATCTGGATGTTTGCAACTGGATCAAGGGGACTCACCCCGTCACCGCTCAAGGCCAAGGGGGGCGTCAGGTGCGAATCGGGCCTCAGTACGGCGATATCTTCGACCATCACACGGTCGAATTCACTTACGAGGATGGCAGCCAGATCTTCAGCAACTGTCGACATATCGCCGGAACCTGGAATAGTGTCGCCGAATGGGCCATCGGGACCGATGGGCAAGCCAACGTGGGAGCCGGGCGCATCGAAACGCCAAGCGATGCTTGGCGATACCGGGGCGATAAGGGAAATCCGTACCAGATCGAACACGACCGGTTGTTCGCCGCCATCCGAGAAGATCTGCCGTTCAACGAAGCCGAGAACGGGGCCATCAGCACCATGACGGCCATCATGGGCCGCATGGCCACGTATTCGGGGCAAGTGGTGACCTGGGAGGACGCCTTTCATTCTGAGCTGGATTTATCGCCCGAACGCTATGCTTTCGACGCCGACCCACCCGTTCTGCCGGGGGATGACGGGCTGTACCCGTGTGCGATGCCAGGCAGCACCCGAGCTTGGTAACCGGATGTGGGTCGCCGGCCGCCGGCCGGGATTCTGCGTCCACAATTCGTTTCCGTCCGTCACCCTCGAGCAGGTTCACGGTGTTTTGGCGTGCTATCTGGGGCACCGTGAGCAGATTGATGCCTATTTGAAGCAGTGACGCGATCGCGCTCGAGAACTGCGTGCGGATCAGCGCAAGCAAACACCGCCGTCCGTGATCGATTTCGCACGCGACGCTCGTAGCTGACTGGCGAATGATTCCCCGTCGCTGATTGCTGCGTTGATTTCCGCGGCGTTCTCGTAGTAATAGGACAGGGCATCGTGGATCTGAGCCAACGTCAAATGCGGATGCGCCTGGATGATATCGTCGGGACTCCAACCCAGCCGCTCGTACTCGACGACGATCTGCTCGACCTTGATCCGTGTTCCCAGAATCACAGGCTTACCACCACATACCTCCTTCTTCTGAGTCACGTAGGGATGCTTCGTCCGTCGACCCACTTGCTGCGTATCAGCCATCTCGAAACTTCGCACTTCTTGAACCTGTATTGCTGTCAATCCCGTCCCCCGTCGAGTCGAAAATCGTGCGTCAGACAAACCGTTCGCCCGTACGTCTGTGTTACCACTGTGGCCATCTCCATTTTTTTGCCCGAATCCCGGGCCAGCGACACGTGTATTCTATCCAAGTACCGTCACGAGGTCGATACGAGCAGCTTCGAGTTCGTCGTGCGCGCTGTCAATTCAGGCTGCTTCTCATGGAAGGCGATTGGTGCGGTGGGGCGATTGGTGCCACCCAGCTTTCACGCCGTTCACCAGTACTCCGGAGCCTTGAATTCATCCGGCACCATCA
The DNA here is from genome assembly GCA_007121535.1 of Planctomycetaceae bacterium. Classification (GTDB taxonomy): domain Bacteria; phylum Planctomycetota; class Planctomycetia; order Pirellulales; family Pirellulaceae; genus SKKK01. The sequence continues at coordinate 11,283 of SKKK01000213.1, forward strand.
CACCTTTCGCAGTTTGCGGACCAGTTCGTCCAGTTGTTCCTCGGACACTTTTTGACCGCGAAGCGTGCGAAACAGGATCGGCAGCTTCTGCACGACCGATTCGTCTTCCAGGATTTCCGGCGGAATCCTGCCGGTCTGTGCCGCCGCCAAGTCGAAAAACGTGTACCACTCGTCCGAAGCCTTTTCCAGCTTCAACAGCCCCGCGTAATGCTCCAGCGTGTCGCGACCCTGGGGCGGCGGCAGCAGACCGCGTTCCAGCCGGCTGACGTTCCCGGGGTCCAGTCCATTACGACGGCAAAACTCGCGCAACGTCAGGCCCAGAGCGATGCGACGCTCCTTGAAAAATTCACCGAATTTCATTGTGGCTTGCATGGCGTATGCCTCCTGTGTTGTTTTCATTGTACAACAGTTCCATGTGGGGTCAATACCCAAGTCCGTGAAATTTCGCGGTAGTAACAGACAGGCAGAATCTTCGTCCTACCGAACCACCAGCACGCAACTTGCGATTACAACATGTGCCGGTAAACGAAGGATGTGTGGACGGCTTAAATAGATGGGTGGCACCTATTCGTTACAGCACCTATTCGTTACATGCCACACTTGGGGTGTCCTTGTGATCGGCCCCGGTGCTTCGTTGTCGCACATCCTGGACGAGTTGGCTTTGGTTTATTCCGAGTCCAGAGCCGAGGAATGTATCGACGGGCTACAATTCCTGCCGATGTTCCACGAAAAAGGCCGTCCATGACTTTCAGCGCCGGAACGAGTTTTGATAGCTGGGTGATGATAGGTGGGTGGTACCTATTTTGCCTAGTTCACCCAACCGAATCACTGCCCTATGAGGTGGATTGGTGAATGTTGTCGAAGAATCATCAGACAATCTCGGACGTTGGTTCGCGCGTTACGGGAACGACGGCGCAGAGACGTTTTCGGCGCGGCTGCTCAATGAGACCAACGAACTGGTAATTGCCTGGACGGCGAATATGCGGGAAATCGCACCGAGCATTGCTGAAGTCCAACGTGCCATTGGCCGCATAATTCCGCGTATCACAGGGACTGCTTCAGACAGGCTTGAAGCTGCGATCAAAGCCGGACGGTTCAACGCCGACCTTTATGCAAAGCAGCTTTCCCGTCATCTGGGAGGCCAATGGAAGGTTGAGGCAGTCCGCAGGAGTGGCATCAGCAACGAAGTCTGGGATATAATTGGGACTAGGATTGGAGGTTGGAAATGACAACATTCGACTACGACTACTGGCCCTTTGCCGTCGCGACTGCCGCCCCAGTCGCCTTCCCAGAAGATGACAAGGTTACGTTTCTGAAAGCTGCGTACGACGATGGGTACGAGTCGTTTCGCTTTGGAATTAACGACTACGGTGCCCGGTCAAAAGAACGCGAAGGGTGCATACTTGAACGCGGTCGAAATCGTTGGGAGATTCGACTTGCGCAGGGTAACGAGCGACGTTTATTGGCGTTCGTGAACAACTTTTCCGTGGCGGGGCATGCGGTGAAGCGTTGGCTCGCCGGGGAACGTGCAGAACAAATTGTCCGAGACATTTCCAGTTCGCTTATGACTCCTTCCGGCGCTAAAGCCAGTCACTTCATAACAGATGAGGATAGCCCAACGTAACATTGAAGGGTGGTTCGTTTGGTGCTAGCCCGGTGAAGTGAAACGACCGGCGGCTAGCGCCGTGCCGCTCACGCCATAACCGACAGTTTTCTGCCAATCTTAACTGTGCATCCGCGGTAGAGGGTCGCCGTCGGCCAAGATCTGTCCTTCGTCAAAGGCTAGTTCCTTCAGCCGATCATGGACTTCGGCTGAGGGGCCGAACATCTTTGCCAGGCGGACGTAGGTGCTGTGGTGGCGGGCTTCGGATTCGAATAGGCTGCCGTAGAATTCGGCCAGTTCGCGGTCCGGGATGTGCTTTCGCAAAAGGTCGAAGCGTTCGCACGAGCGGGCTTCGATCAATCCGGCGACCAGCAGCCGATCGATGGCTCGCTGCGGTTCGTGCTTGCGGACCAGATCGTTCAAGCGTTTGCCGTACGCGCCCGGTTTGAGTCGCCGGAAACGGATCTCTCGCCGTTGGAGCAGGTCGATGACCAGATGGAAATGCTCCAATTCTTCGTTGACAATCTCGGTCATCGCTCGGCATAGTTCGAGATTCTCGACGTACGACGCCATCAGACTCATCGCCGTCCCGGCCGCTTTTCGTTCGCAGTGCGCATGATCGATCAGGATCTCTTCCAGATGCTGCTGAGCTTGCTGCAGCCAACGCTCGGACGTTGCGGATTGCAGATTCAACATCAGGCGGCTCCGCCCAGGAGCATTCCGGCATACCCGACAACTCGCTGTTGTTCCCCGCTGACATCCGCACTGGTCGCGTAGCCCACTCGCTGCGAACGCTGCAATTGTCCCAGTTGCCGCAAGGTTTCCATGACGATCACACAAGGGCGTACGCCGCACATGCTGATCTGGTGACGTTCGACGACGGTGGCGTAGACCTGTGCCGGGTCGAGCGTTTCGATCGCCTTCAAGGCGATTTCGTCCAAGCGTCGATTCTCGGCATCGTTGGCAAAGTGATTCATGTCGCTGGAGATCACCAGCAGCGGCGGCTCCGGCAGTAGACGCAGCACTTCTGCCAGCGCGGTGGCGAATCGACGGCAGGCGTCCAGGTCGGCCGAACCGATCGCGATGCCGACCACGCGAGCTTCAGGCGCCAGTCGAGCCAGCAGCGGCAACTCGACCTCGATGGCATGCTCGCGCTGATGAGCCGCCGAGTCCAGTTCCAAACCGGGGATGGCTTCCGCCAAACGCCTGGCCAACGGAACATCGGCCCGGATGGAACCGCCGGGCAACTCCCACTGATCGTGCGGGGCCACGGCCCAATTCACTCCCAAGGGCGTGTGCTTGGGTCCGATGACGATCACCGTCTTGGGGATCTTGACGTGTTTCAGGGTCTGCGCGGCCAAGCGGCCGGAATAGACCAGCCCGGCGTGCGGGACCATTACGGCCGGCCAGGCTGCGGGTTGAACGTCGCCATTACCGATCAAACGCTGGACCATGGTATCCAACTGCTGCGGATCGGCCGGGTAGAACATGCCCGCGACGGCTGCGGGGCGAGTCTGCACGCCGGGGGCCGGTCGAGGCACGTTGGACATACTGCCCCGGGTTTGCGTCGACATCGCGGTCAGACTGAATACGGATGCCGCGGCAGGGTTGTCCAATCGGGCGGCGTCGGCGGCATCTTCCAGCAATTGTGGAACGGTCCGTCCCGGATCGAAGACCCAGGCCGTCTTGTTCTGTTCGACCACCAAGACAGCATCCCGCGCGGCATCGATGCCATTGAGGTCCGGCTGGGCGACGGTGCCGTGCATCTCGGGGTCGGTCAAGATCGTCAGGTCCAACGTGATTTGCGGTGTGGCGCCGTCCGGGATCGGCCGTTGTTGTAGGGCTCGAGCCGCCGCTTCGGCCAATTGGAATAACGTGGCCTGCAGGGGCACACCGGGGCGGAGCGACATCTGGGACAATTGCATCGGCGTTTCGATCGTCGGCCCGCCGATGGCGATGCTGACCAGTTCCACGGTCCCGTCCGGGCAACCGGGCAGATAGTAGTTGGGCGTCGCCCTGCGCACCAACGCCAGCACGTTGCGGCGGCACTGTTCCGCCAGTTCGGCCACTTCGTTCGGCGAGAATCGACGCGGTTTTTGGTCGACGTGGGCCGCTCCTGCCACGTCTTCGCAGAAATCGCCTTCGATCAAGCGACCCTCGAACTTCAGCAACCGCGTATCGTCCTCCATCCAGGCGTCCGTGGGCAACCCGGCTTTGCGGCAGACCTGCTGCAAGAACGTCTCGACGTCCCACTGCCATTCGACCGGCACGCTGGGCAGCAGCAGGCCGCGGTGCTGGCCGCGTTCGATCTGCAATCCGTGCCGCCCGATTTCGACTTCGCCGATCCGGTCGCGGCCTTGCGAGGTCACGGGCTGGAACGCGTACAGCAAGGTCACATCCACGTGCATGTGCGGCAGTTCGGTCGGCGAAATGGCGGGGAAGCGATTATCCTCGGTGGCAGTTCGCAGCGCCGCATGCTGGACGGCCTGTTTCAAGGGCATCGGTTGGCCCAAGGTCCCGCAGCAGGCTCGTAATTGGCCGGCGCGACGCAAGGTGACGAAAGCGCCCATGACCGGTTGCTGGGCAGCGCCGGCCAGATCCGCCTCGGATAATTCCGGCTGCTGGCGACGCACGCCCGCCGCGACCACCTGGCACGCACCGCGAAGGATGGCCTGCTGTTGCTGGTCGCTCAGTTCCGGACTGGTGGGCACGTTGTTCGGCGACGGGGTGGATTCTGGTCCGGTTGTCGGTCGGGAATCCGTCATGGCAGAAGCCTCCTGTTCTGGCCCACGCGGTGCGGGGGCGGGTCCAGCAAATTGCGAGATACGTACGGGCAGCCGCTTGCGGCCCCAGTCGCCGGGGCGTTCCGCGAATCGGCCTGCGATCTGGCCGCCGCAGTGACCGCATCGCGACCCTTGCAGATGATAGACGCCCAGATCGTACCAATTGCGTTCGATCACCAATTTCCGGCAATCGGGACAATACGTACTTTGGTTGACCACGTCGTCCACGTTGCCCGTATAGGCATAGCGGATGCCCTGGCGCATGGCGATCTGGCGAGCCGCCTGTAAGGTCTCCGGCGGCGTACGAGGCTTGTCTCGCATGCGAAAATCCGGATGAAAAGCGCTGAAATGCAGCGGCACGTCCGGGCCGACGGCGTCCAGCACCCAATCGCACATCTGCCGCAGTTCGTCGTGCGAATCGTTCTCGTCCGGGATCACCAGGTTCGTGATTTCCATCCAGACATCGGTTTCCTGGTGCAACCAGCGCAGCGTGTCCAGTACCGGCTGCAGATGCGAGTAGGTCAGCTTGAAGTAGAACTGTTCGGTGAATGCTTTCAGGTCGACGTTAGCCGCATCCATCTCGCGGTAGAAAGCCTCGCGAGCCACCGGGGTGATGTAACCGGCGGTCACCGCCACCGACTTGATCCCCATCGCCCGGCACGCTCGGGCCGTATCGATCGCGTACTCGGCCCAGATCACCGGATCGTTGTAGGTGTAAGCCACGCTGTGGCAACCCAGTTCCCGCGCCGCACGGGCGATCGTTTCGGGACTGGCGTGCTCGCTCAATCGGGCCACTTCTTTGCTCTTCGAAATGTCCCAGTTCTGGCAGAACTTGCAACCCAGATTGCAACCCGCCGTGCCGAACGACAGCACGCTGGTGCCGGGGTAGAAATGGTTCAACGGTTTCTTTTCGATGGGATCGATGCAGAACCCGGTACTGCGGCCGTAGGTCGTCAGCAGCATCTGGCCGTCCCGATTTTCGCGTACGAAGCAGAAGCCGCGATCCCCCGGCTTCAAGGCGCAGCCTCGCGGACACAGATCGCAAACGATGCGCCCTCGATCCTCGCTGACATGCCACCAGCCGCCGATGCGGGAACCATCGGTCGTCAATGGGTGATCCGGCGGTGTTGTTACGACTGGTTTCATAACCGCTTCCAGTCCTGTGTTCGAAGGGTTGTCGATGACCGTACCCGGGTCGAATCGCTTACTTCCCCTCCTGTGGCGAAGTTGGCGGAGGCTGCTGGCCCCGTTGCTGCTGGACTCGCTGCAAGAACTGGTTGTAGGTGTTTTGCAGCGAATGCAGCAAGCGGGGAACTTGCGGAACGGATAGGAAGACTCGAGCCGAGACGGCAGATGAAGGAAACAGATTGGTCAGGAAATCGAACTTGAACTCCGAGGGCGTGTGCCCGATCATCACTCCGTTGGCATACGCACCGCTCAATTGATCGTCGGGCAGCTTCAATTCGTCGTAGATCTCTTGGGCAGACGGCTGGCGGGCCTGAGGCGGGTTGCCGGGCACGGCCGGCGGTTCGCCGAAACGCTGGCGGTAGATGTCCAGATTCTTCCGCAACGCCTCGATGAATTGCGGCATGCACGCGTGCGGCATGATCACGCGAGCCGCAATCGACGCGGGCGTTCCCAAATTCTGGACGAAGTCGATAATGAATTCGGTGCCGCCCGTCATCACGATCGCCCCGGTGCTGAACGCGCCGCGGCTGATCCGCTCGGGTACGCGAGCGCTAAGATGCTGGATGCGGACTTGTTCGCTTTGACGGTTTGGATCGTCGCCCGGATTTCCGGTTGGTTGCCCCGTTTCGGTCATGATGTGATCGCTTTTCCCTAAAATGTCCAAAGCCAAAAATGCGGTCGTTTCTCGACGCCCGCTAAACTTATTGTATCATCTTCTTACCGTGTCGTGTCTTCACGCTTTTCTCGAAAGGCACTCACATTTTTTCGACGACACGAATTCCCAGCAGTTCCAAGCCCAAACGGATGGCCTGGCCCGCCAGATCGCACAATCTCAGGCGGCTGGTCCGCAGCGCCTCGGACTCGGCCTTCAAAACCTGGCACTGTTGGTAAAACTCCGAAAACCGTTTCGCCGTATCGAACAGGTAACCGGTCAAGATATTCGGACGATAATCCACCACCGCCTCGGCGATCGCTTCCGACAGGCGCAATACTTGCAGGCCCAACGCCCGTTCGGTGGGGTGTTGCAGGCACAACGGGCTGTCGAGCGTTCGCAGTCGTTGGACATCGATCTGCCCCTTGCCGAAGATGCTCTGCGTCCTCGCATAGCTGTACTGCATGTACGTGGCGGTATTTCCTTCTAACGCCACCATTTTATCATAATCGAATTTGTAATCGCTGGTACGGTTCTGGCACAGATCCGCGTACTTGATTGCTGCGTGTCCGACGACGTCGGCGATGTGGCGTCGTTGATCGTCATCCAATTCAGGACCGTCCGGCTTGGCGTCATCGTTGGCCGCGACCACGGCGTGGGCGCGGCGCACCGCTTCGTCCAGCAAGCTTTCCAGTCCCACGGTATCTCCGGCTCGCGTCTTGTAAGGCTTGCCGTCGTTCCCCAGAACGGTCCCGAACGAGACGTGTTGCAGGTCAACCCTTTCGTATCCGACCAATCGAGCGGCTGCGAACAACTTCTGAAAGTGCTCGTGCTGGCGATGGTCCACCACATACAGGATCGCATCCGGCTGGAACGTCTGCATCCGGAAATCGATCGTCGCCAGATCGGTGGTGGCGTACAGGTACGCCCCGTCGCTTTTTTGGATGATCATCGGTGCGTCGAATCCATCCAGGAACAGACAGACCGCCCCGTCGCTGACGGTAGCCAGCCCGCGTTGGCGGAGCCGAGCGACCACTTCCGCCAAGCGTTCTTGATAGAAGCTTTCGCCGTATTCGTAATCGAAGCGGACATCCAATCGATCGTAAATTTTTTGGATCTCCTGGCGACAGGCGGGCAGAAAGTCATGCCATAAGCCGAGGTTTTCCGGGTCACCGGCGTGCAAGCGAGCCGTCTCTTCCAACACGGCCGAGCCGATATTCGGGTGCTGTTCTGCCAGACGGCACAACTCGGGCGATTCTTCGACTTCTGCTAATTTCTTTTCCGCCGCCGCCACCTTGTCACGCATTTCCGCGACCTGCTTTTTCAGGTTGCGCAACCGTTTCGCGGCACGTTTTTGTTCCGCTCCGTCTGCGGATGGGGCCACGGCCTGCTGTTGGTCCAAAACCTCGATCCGCTGCGCGAACTGCGATTGCAGCTCGGGCAACTCTTGGCGAATCTGGTGATATTCGACCAACTGATTGACCAATTTGTATAAGCGGCTGAGTTCCTTGACCAGCGACTGAGCGAACTGCGACGGGTCCCGAAAGTGCTTGTAGCCGTACAGGATCATGCCAAACTGGGTGCCCCAGTCGCCCAAGTGATTGTCGCCGATCACGCGGTGTCCGAGGAACCGGAGGATGCGGTACAGCGAATCTCCGATCACCGTCGAACGGATGTGTCCGACGTGCATCGGTTTGGCGACATTCGGCGACGAGTAATCCAGCACAAAGGTGGCCGGGTCGTCGACCGGCGAGACTCCCAGCCGTGGGTCGGTCGATATCCGCTGCAATTGGGCGGCCAGCCAATCGTCGCGCAGCCGCAGATTGATAAAGCCCGGCCCCGCCACCTCGGGCGGATCGCACAGGTCAGCGACCTGAAGATTTTGGACGATCTGCTCGGCCACCTTTCGCTGTGGCTGGCTCAGACGATTCGCCAACGTCATCGCCATGTTCGCCTGGTAATCGCCGAATCGCGGATCTTGAGCCGGGACGACCTGATCCAGCAGATCGGTGGGGTCGTCGACCACCGTCCGCAACGCTTGATGAAATCGAAGACGCAGTTCGACCAGAATGTTCATGCAGGGCATCCCTTGCCTAAATGTCCGCCAGCAGTTCCGTCAGATCCACACGTTTGGCCTCGGCCCATCGATGTTCCAGATCGTAGAAGGCTCGCGTCGGAGCATCGAACAGATGGACCAAGACGTCGCCATAATCCAACAAGATCCAGCGGCATTCCTGATACCCCTCGATGCCGATCCGATGGTCGCCCAATTCCTTCTCCAAAACGCGATCGATCTCTTCGCTCATCGCATGCAACTGCCTCCGGCTGGCGCCGGTCGCGATAACAAAGTAGTCGAAAAACGAAGTCAGCTCGCGCATGTCCAAAACCACCAGATCCTGGCCGCGGTTTTCGGCTGCGGTCCGAGCGGCCGCCAAGGCCAACCGCAACCCTTGCTGCCGATTTGTCAACGTTGCCAATGATCCCTCGATAGTTGAATTCGTCACTACTTTCTTGCCTTGAATGATCCCATCTGATAAGAATCGTACCCTTGACACTAATGACCATCCTAGCAGCTTGACGGTTCACGTAAAAGGTGGCTATCGGCCCGGCATGGGAATAACTGAGCGGAATGGAGCTAGCCACCGTTCCGGAAGCGTCAAAAGTCAAAAGGACCGGCGGCTAGCGCCGGGCCGCTCAGGGAAACCGGCGGCTAGAGCCGAGCCGCTCAGGGAAACCGGCGGCTAGCGCCGGGCCGCTCAGGGAAACCGGCGGCTAGCGCCGGGCCGCTCAGGGCTAGCTGGTCGACGGCAATTCGTGCAGCGTTTCCTCCAGGCAAGCGAAGATATCGGACCGGCCTCGCAGATCTTCGATCAAGCGCGGATGGACGAAAATGCGGACCCGTTTTACGTAGTCGTCAAATTGTCTTCGAGCCAACGTGCTGACGACGGGCGACACCTCGCCCAACGGGCGGTAGCAAGGTTCCTTGGGGAAGAAGACCTCGACGTGGAATTGCACTTCCAGCTTCATCGGCGGAGCATCGAACAATACTTCGGTCGGCGCCACGCGGCGTCCCAGCCGACGACTGACCCGGTCGGCGAACACCTCACTGCATCGCACCAGCCAGCCAACGGGCCGCCGTGCGAGTTGCTCGTACCAATCCCGGTGCTCGAAAATGCTGAACTGGGCCAGCCGCTTGTACAGCCGACGGACGGGACCGAACAGACCGTCCAGCAGATCGGCGGCCGGCCCACCTCGGGCGATGCGGCACAGTTGGCCGATCATCTGCGGTTCGGTGCGTCGGAACAGCGGGTCCAGATCCAGTTGATCCACCATTTCGAAAAAGGCTCGCTGCAACATGGCGGTGGCCGCGCGGACCGCGTGGTGCCAGTAGACCTCGCTGAACATCACATAGCGCGCGAATACCATCATTTCGGCTGCCGTCCGCCCCTTGTCCGTGATCGCCAGACCGTCACCTGCCTGGTTCAAACACAGACTGCCGATCAGCCGCTGCTGGTCGAAGTTCCGGCCGTAGGGCACCCCGGCGTGCAGGCTGTCGCGGACTAGGTAATCCATCTTGTCCACGTCGATCGGGCCGGACAGCATGCTGTGCAAGATTCCCGATGGCAGATCGCGCGGCGTCTCGGACAGCAGAGAAACGACCTCGCGAGGCTGGATCTCCCACAGATCGCGCAGCGTGTCCGCGATCTCGCCCTCCAGGATGAAACTGTTGGCGAATAACTCGTGCTCGGGAACCCCCGGCAGATTCATGTCCTCGATGGTGTGGCAAAAGGGCCAATGCCCCAGATCGTGCAGCAACGCGGATACGATCAGTAATTCGGCTTCACGGCGGCCGATCAGTTTTGCGAAGCGGGGATCGTGGGCCAGTTGCTTCAGGTACAGCAGCGTCATCCGATAGACGCCCAACGAATGCTCGAAACGCGAATGATGGGCCGCCGGGTAGACCAGGGATACCAGCCCCAATTGGCTGATCTGCGACAAACGTCGGAATTCGGCCGTGTCGATGATCTGCCTGACGCGCGGCGTCAGCGGCACGTCCTGCTGGTCCGGAATGCGAATCAGTTGGGCGCGTGCGTCCAAGCCACGCACCTCGGGAATGTCATGGATACTGTCCACCAAATGCTACTCCCCCGCTTGATCGTGCTACGGCAGGTAATCTCGTCGCAAGGCGATGATCGAACTCAGCGACGGTTTGGGTTTCGAGCCGGCGTCAAACAGACCGCCGTGCGCGAAACGGTGGCTTGTCGAATCGAGCACCTGGTTCCAAACGATAGCCTGGACCGACTGCTTTGCCAACAGCGTCGGAAGCAGCCGTTCCACCCATCGTTTCTGCGAATCCATGGAAGGACAGTCGCTCCGCAGCGACCGGATCGGACGGGCTGCCGAACGACTGGCCAGCACGTCGGTCTCGCACGCGCTGGGAATCGACAGGATGGGAATCAGCGGCAGCCCGAGCAGACTCCACGAGTCGATCAACTGGCCGATCTCCAGCACGTCCCGAGGCAAACTGCCATCGGGCCAGTATCCCAGGTTCAGCTCCAAGCCGATGCCCGATAGCCCCAATTCCGCGCGGATCAACATTTCGGCGAAATGCGTCGGCGGCACGGCCCCCGGTTGTTCAGCGGCATACTCAGCCCAAGGCTGATCGAAACTGACGATCACGGGGGTTCGAGGGTCGTATCGTCTGGTCGCTTCCAACGCGGTGACGGTGATTTGGACTCGCTGCTGGTCCGAAAGGCGTTCCGATGGCAAGTTGGCAGCGGCCGAACAATGCCACAAATGAACCTGGCCCTTGTAACGTTTGACGACTTCGGCGACGTAACGATGTATCTGTGCCGCGAACCAATCGTCTTCCCAACAACGTCGCTCGACCCAATCCGGCAGGCATTGCCGATCCGGACGAATCAGCGGACCCGCGATCACCTTGGCTCGATGCCGACGGCACAGTTTCAATTGATGGTCGGCAATCGACCAATCATAACGGTTCGGTTCGGGTTGGATCACCGACCAATTCAGAGGCACCGCCGCCGAGTTGAACGCGGCATCGTACATGGGTTCCAGATTCTCGGGGACGACCTGCTCGCCCAGATTGCCCGCCAGCAAAGTTGACAAAGGCGAGGAGGTGTGTTGTCGCAGATCCAGCACTTGGTCAGCGTACTGCTGGCTGAGTCCGTCGATGGCATCCAAGGCAATGCGAAGCGATGCTTCCGCCCTTTGAGCCGCGACCTGGGGTTGATCCTGGCTGGTCGCCGCTTGGATAAACGTCTTGACGGCCTGGTCGATCTGGGCGGCCAACGAAGGATCGACCTTCAAACCGGCGGACTTCCATAAAGAAGTCTTGATCCGCAGACGGTTTACGGTGCCACGAGCCAATTCGAGGGGCAAGAGATACGGACGCTGGCGCTCCATCAAACTGGCCGTCGATAGCAGCAGCAAGCCGTGCCCCTCGACGTCCCACAGGATGTGAAAACAGCCGGATTCGTCGATCTCCCGCTCGATGCGCAACGCACCCTCGCCATCCCACGACTTATGAGCTGGCGTGGGAACGTAGTCCAATCCGGTGACGTAACAACGCTGGATGGCTTCTCGCGTAACGCGTTCCCGTTCAGGTACTTGGAAACGCATCAGTCCCATGAGCAACATCCTCTCTGGTTAATGACCGCCCCGGAAAAAGTCCTAGTATAGCGACAATTCAAACGATTGGCGAAGGGTCATCCGGAAGGATGCCCCCTTGCGCATCGAATGGAATGCCCGGTACAATTCTTCCCCACAAGAACTTGGTGAACCATGACTTCCTGAGCGGAACGGCGCTAGCCACCGTTCCCCGTGAGCGGAATGGCGCTAGCCACCGGTCCCCGTGAGCGGAATGGCGCTAGCCACCGTTCCCCGTGAGCGGAATGGCGCTAGCCACCGTTCCCCGTGAGCGGAATGGCGCTAGCCACCGGTCCCCGTGAGCGGAATGGCGCTAGCCACCGTTCCCCGTGAGCGGAATGGCGCTAGCCACCG
>SKKK01000291.1 GCA_007121535.1 Planctomycetaceae bacterium
AGCCGAGAGTGCCTGCTGGGCCGATGCTTGCAGTTTCCGCACCCGAGTCCGTCGAAACATCCGCCTGGCTGAAGCACCGAGTTTCGGCCAGTCGATCTTTCAGTATGCGCCGGAATCCAACGGCGCGAAGGACTACCGGCAACTCGCCCGGGAAGCGCTCGGATTGCCGCTGGTTGCACAGCACGAATCGCTACCGCCGGTTGGCGAAATTGTCGAAGCCGCCTGAAACCGGCACTGGAACGTCGCCCAGGTGTCGTCTTTGCCTAGCCGCACTCCCCAGCGTGCATTTTTGCGTAACCGCGACGCCGAGGGCGATACTTCGACCATTAAAACCACCTGATTGGCGGATTCTTGAACCCGGCGGGCCACTTCTGCGGTCGGGCACGTTCAAGAATCATCGATCCTTGGCGATTGCCGTCGATCACCGTGGATGGCTAATGCGGCTTATGACGGGGGCCAAGCGTGCCAGAACCCGGTTTCTTTTAACATCCTGGCAAAAAAGTCTGGAAACGAATTCTAGGATTTGATTACTCTAGGTCATGAGTACATATGCAGACTCAACGCGTTTCATTAGCAAACGAACTGCATCGACGCCCCGTGAGAACGAGGGCGTTAAACACCGTTCGAGGAATAACGGACTGATTTCTTAACCCCTCACCCCGCCATCTCCCACGAGGGGCGGGGGGGAGAAATTGGACAGTTGTTTGTCGAACGGTGTTGACTTGCGGTTCCGGATAGATGGAGCGATGCGTCGGAAAAGGAAATTGGTTTGGCGTTCTCGATGCCCGTTAGGAGTTGTTCATGACCGGTCCGAAAATTCTCCTTGTTGGAAAATCCGACGTATTGGCCGATTCAATTCAGCCTGAATTGGGTCGTTTGTTGCCAGGATTCCGTTCGCAAATCGTTCCCGCCGCTCAAGATGTTTTGGACGAGATCGCCGATCCTGAGGTGGTCGCTTGTTTGGCCTTTGTCAATGATCCGTCCGACGAGAAGGCGGTCTTAGCGCTTCTGCACGGGATCGGGGGCAAGCTTCTGGGCGTTCCCGTATTTACGATTCTTTCCGACGACGATATCTACCGGCGTCTCAAGTTCCTTGAATACGGTGCGGCGGATTGCCTCGATTGGCCGGCCGACCTGCAGCGTGTGGCGGCGATGATCGACGTTTTGTCGGTCCGTAGCCGGATCGAGCAGCGAGGTTTGGCAGGCGGGATGACGAAATCCAGACAGCCAGCCTCGACAAGCAAGACCTCGTGCAATGGGAAAAAACTGCAGCCTGTTGTTGCTGGGTTCGTTTTCGCTAGCAGGGCGATGCGCCAGTTGTACCAGGACATCGAGGCGGCGGCCGATTCGGACATCAACGTGCTGCTGACCGGCGAGACCGGGACGGGAAAGAGTCATGTGTCCCGCGCGATCCATGAACTGTCCCCGCGGCGAGCCAAGCCGTTTGTCGTTGTCGAGTGTGGGGGACTATCGCCGACGTTGTTGGAAAGCGAGTTGTTCGGGCACGTGCGCGGTGCGTTCACCGGTGCCGAGCGTGACCGGATCGGAAAACTCGCGGTGGTCGAGGACGGAACGATTCTTTTGGACGAAGTCGATTGCGTGCCGCTGGACGCCCAGGCCAAGTTGTTGCGGGTGTTGGAAGACCGTCGGTACGAACCGGTCGGATCCAATCGGGTGTCCAAGTTCCGCGCTCGAGTGATCGCGGCGACGAACCGACCCTTGGACCAATTGATGGCCGAGGGCAAATTTCGATCGGATCTGTTCTATCGCTTGAATGTGATGGAATTTCGTCTTCCACCGCTTCGTGAGTGCCAGGAAGCGATCGAGCCCTTAGCGAGAGATTTCCTGAAGCGTTACGCCCAACAGGCTAGCCGTCCCGTGACGGAAATCTCGTTTTCGGCGCTCGACGCGATGCTGAATTACCATTGGCCTGGCAACATTCGCGAACTGCGCAACTGCATCCAGCGGGCCGTCACGCTGTGTCGTGGCGAGTCGCTGGACGTCGGCGATCTTACGGAACCGATCCGCAATGCCGTGGGCGAATCGGGCAGGCACTTTGTGGGCTGCACCACAAGACCCGCGTTGAACCAGTTGGATTCGGCCCGTCGCGAGGGCGAACTGCAACGACTGATGCGTGCCCTGACCAAACACGAAAACAACCGTACCCAGGCGGCTCGCGAGCTGGGCATCAGCCGCGTCGCGCTGTACAAGAAACTGCACAAATTCGGGCTTGCTGCAGCCCAACTGTGAAAACGCATCCCCGCTTGCCGCTCCATGATTCTTTTCATCCTGCATGGATTTCGCAAGCCTGAGCGGGCCGTTCACCTGATCGAGCGCATCGCTTGTTCAATGGGGGCGATAAACGTCCTGTGCGTGAAGTGACGGGTCTCCGTCGAAAGCTGGTAGATTCCCAGCAAGAACAGAGCCGTAATTGCCAGGGCGCACAGCCACTGCCACGGGGCGTGTTCTAGCAGTCGCATCAGGATTACCTCCGTACGAGATCCAAGGGAAATATAGGGTAGACAAGAAACAACGCATCAACTGTCTAGTATACGCAAAAAACGTGCCCTTTCAATCCTATAAGCACACCGTCCGAGAAAAAACTGACACACCTTCTGCCCCTTACCCTGCCTGTCCCCCGAGGGGCGATGGGGCATAGGACAGGAAATTCTCAAACGGTGCTGCGGTTTTTTTTGGAAGCCGAACCGACGGTCTGGGTTGGCATGGCCCGGGGCAATCGGACGCGAGATCGGACACCGCGTACCGAATGAAAGTGAGGAAAATAAAGGGTTTCCGCCCACTTGTAAACTCTTGGTTAGCGCGGGGTTACACGCGGCGCTAACCAGCCCCCGGTTTACAATACCGTGAATGCTCCGCGCAAGTTTGCGCGCAGCGGGAAAGTTGCCCGTTTCTTCCGAAGCGAATCGAAGCGTGTTGCGACTCTTGTGGACGCGCGCAAGTGCTTGAAACAACGTCACTTACGTCGCTATCCATCGCATGGAAAAGCGATCTTTCGCAAAAAAACGTTCTTTTCTCAAAGAGTTTGCAGCTCCGGCACGCGGCGTGCTTCTCTTCGTCTTCCGTTACGCGAGGAACAATCCTGAACGCTAGGTTGTTCACGGTTTTGTTTTTTGCAGTGTGTCCAGTTGTTTCGCTACAGATTTTGTTCGAGGAGGTTTTTCCATGTTGAGTTTAGTGAAGAATTTCGTGCGGGAAGAAGAAGGCGCCACGATGATCGAGTACGGCCTGATGGTCGCCCTGATCGCAGTCGTCTGCATTGTCGCTGTCACGGCGATCGGCATTGCGCTCGACGCCCACTTCGTAACGGTCCAAGACGCCGTCGAGGGCGCTTAGTTCGTGACTGCTGTCCACGGTAGATCGCGGCGCACGCTCGTGCCGCATCTGCCTGGACTGCATATGTATGTGCTTCCGCGGAATGGAAAGCAAGCAAAGGTGCTACGGTAATGTATCCTTCATTTCTCGGGTGGATCTGTCTGATGATGGCGGTTGCAAGTGTTTTGACTCGGCTGATCAGCGGCAACTAGCCGCTACGTGCTGATCAAACGGACAGGGAGCGAGTTGAGGCATCAGGCTCTCCCGGATTCCATGCTGACTTTACTTCCCCCCGAATATCTAGAGAGAGTGTGTTATGTTTACGTTTCTGACGATGTTTGTTCAAGACGAAGATGGTGCTACGATGATCGAGTACGGTCTTATGGTGGGGCTTATCGCAGTGGTCTGCTTTGGAACGGTTACTGCGCTGGGGCAGAGCCTCGTGCCATTCTTCACGGAGGTGAACGGTGCGCTGACAGAATAGGGACGATTGGGGTTGCGACTTCTTTAGAGCGCGTAACCTAGGGAAAGCAGTGGTGGAAAGGGAAATCAGTGGGTTATCTGGAAGATAAATTGGCTTTGGTTGCCTTTATCGTGACAACCGTCGTCGCGATCATCGCTGCGGTGATCGATTTCCGCCGGTTTCGCGTCCCCAATGCCTTGACTTTCCCGCTGTGCCTGTTGGGTTTGGCATTCCATACGGCCTTCGGCGGGCTGGTCGGGCTGCAGTACAGCTTCGGCGGCATCGCCGTCGGGATGTTGGCCCTGTTGCTGTTCTACATCATGGGCGTCATGGGGGCCGGCGACGTCAAGTTGCTGGCGGCGGTTGGGGCTTGGATCGGGCCAATCAATACGCTGTACGTATTCTGCGTCGCGGGCATCGCCGCGGGCATTCATTCCCTGGCGGTGCTCGCGTGGCAGCGCCGGCTGCGCATGGTGCCGATCGTATTCCAGGTGAGTCTTGTTCAAGTGATGACCTTGGGCCGCCATCTCTCGCGATCCGATTCTGCTTCGCTGGCCGAGACGACGCAGCGACCGGATCGCCATCGTTATGTCATGCCATTTGCCGTGATGATCGCCATCGGCGTGGTGGTGGTCGCCATAAAGAGTTGGAGTTAAGACGATGAGTATACGAACGATCTTTGTTGTCTTCCTTGCCTTGTTGAGTGGTGTGGGGGTGGCCGTGGGCGTGATGCAATCCAGTCGTCCGACGATCACCACCGAGCCTACGACGGAAACCGAACCGGTTTTGGTCGCGGTTGCCAATGTGGAGCGGGGCCGAGCGGTCACCGAAGCGGATATCGCGGTTCGCGATTGGCCCAAGGGGCTGGCACCGGCCGATACGTTGCGATCGGTCGAGGCGGCGAAAGGCCGGGCGGCGCTGGGTCGCATCCTGGTCGGGGAGGTCGTGCGGGAAGTGAAACTGGCCGAGCAGGGAAGAGGCCTGGGGTTGGAGCCGGTCATTCCCGAGGGCATGCGAGCCGTGAGCGTGACCGCCTCGCGGATCAATACCAACGTCGCGGGTTTTGTCTTGCCGGGCAGCAAGGTGGACGTATTGCTCAATCTTAAGGCGAGCGGGCGCGATGACAATACGGGTGGCGGAAGTACGACGACGTTGCTGCAGGCGGTCGAGGTGTTGGCCGTCGACCAGCAACAGGACGCGCCGGAAAGCCACCAGTTCGATCCTAGAGCACTTGCGTCGGTCACGCTGCTGGTCACGCCCGAGCAAGCCAACGTGCTCGACCTGGCCCAGAATATGGGTACCTTGAGCTTTGCCTTGCGGAATGCGTCGGATGTGGAGAATGCCGAGGTCACGGCGGCGACGCTTGCGCAAATCCGACGGCTTGCCATGCCACCCCAGTCGCAGGATTCGTCGCCGACGCCGATCCTGGACGGCGACAACCCGCCCACCGCCGAGATGCTTGGCATGTTGACCGGTCGGGAACCGGCCCAACAGCAACAGTCCAAGGCGATCGAGACGTTCCGGGGTACTCAGCGAGGACGCGTTATGTTGACGGGACAGAACCAACGCTGAGGACGAGCGGCGCGAATAAACAACAATAGTGGCGAAGGGTAGGGTGTGATGCGGGTTTTGGTTGCCAGTGACGATCAAGCGATAAGCCAGCAGATCCGCGGGGTGTTGGTCGAGCACGGCGCGGAGTGTCCGGCCGGGTACTTGGTGTCACTGGACTTGGCTGCCGACCGCAGCAGTGTGCTGCGTCCGGAATTGCTCGCTTTGGTGATGCCGTCCGACTGGAGTACCGGCTTGACCGTGCTCCGCGAGACGCGCACCATGGCACCGCATGCGCGCACTCTGGTGCTGGGACCGGCGAACGACCCCAAGCGGATTCTGGAGACGCTGAAACAAGGGGCCGACGAATTTCTGGATCGGGCGAGCGTCGAGGCCGAGCTGGCCGGGGCGCTGGGCCGGTTCCACGCGGCTTGTCAGCGGGTCCAATCGGGGCCCAGCGGAGGACGGATCATCGCCGTCTTGGCTCCCAGCGGTGGCAGCGGCGCCAGTACGTTGGCCGCAGGGATCAGTACGGCACTGGCCCAGGAACACGGCCAAGCGGGCTTGATCGACCTGCGGTTGGGCGTGGCCGACCAGACCGCCATGTTCAATCTGCGGCCCACTCGCACGCTGGCCGACGTGTGCGAACACGTGGCCCGTTTGGACCAGAGCTTGTTCGAGCAGTCCCTGACCCGCCACGCCAGCGGTGTCCATCTGCTGGCGGCGCCGGTTTCCTCGACGGACGCGGATCGGGTCACCGCCAAAGGCGTCCGGCGGGGGCTGGTCTTGGCCCGCGTGCGCTTCCCCTATGTCGTGGTCGACATGAGCAATGTCCTGACCCCGGAACAAGTCGAGGTGCTGTGGCAGGCGGATCAAATCCTGCTGGTCGCTCGACTGGATTACACCGCGGTCCGCAACACCCGCCGTACGATCGATACGATGGCCGAGCTGGGCATCGGGCGCGACCGAATGAGGCTGGTGCTGAACGCGTGCGGCCAACGGCGGCAGTTGGATGTCAAGCAGGCGGAAGAGGCCATCGGCATCAAGGCTGCCCAGTGCATCCCGTATGACCCGGCAGCCATCCACGCGGCCGTCAACAACGGTGAACCGATCGTGTTGAAAAGCCGCTTTTCGAAAGTCAACAAGTATGTCCGAGCGTTGGCGATCAGCGTCAACGGAGTCAAGAAGTAGAACGGAATTCATTCCGTTCCCCGAAAAATTCCCTAACGCGGCCTCCGGCCGCAACTGAAGTAGGTTGGGTCTCCGACCCGACCCGGTCGGGACAGAGTCCCAACCTACAAAGATGCGCGCACCGTGCGTGCATCTTATACCCGAAGACGCTAACACGGCCTCCGGCCGCAACCAAAGATAAGAAAGTTCTATCGACATGGCATGGTTACGCGGAATGAACGGCAAGCAGAACGCCGAGGCATCGGGGCAGACGGCCGTCTTGGACGCTCCGGCGACACGCGACGATCTGCCGCCGGAACCCGTCATGACGGAAGTCGTCCAGGAGGAGGACCCCTCGGAGCAGGCTCCCGAGTGGTTTCTGGCGCTGAAGCGGGAATTGCACCAACAGATCGTCACCAAGTTGAATCCTGGCGTCCTCCGGTCGATGAAAGAGGAGGAGTTGAAGGAAGAGGTGCGACGGCAGACAGAATCCCTGTGCCAGGAACGCGCCGAATTGCTGAATGCGACCGAGCGGGAGCGGCTGGTCCAGGAGGTGTTGGACGAGACGTTCGGGCTGGGCCCCTTGGAACAATTGCTGCGCGATCCGGACATTTCGGACATTCTGATCAACGGTCCCAAGTCGATCTATATCGAGAAGCGTGGCCGGTTGACCAAGTCGTCGGTCGTCTTTTCGGACGAACGCCACTTGGTCCAAGTCGTGCAGCGCATCGTGGGCAAGGTCGGGCGGCGAATCGACGAGACCAACCCGTTGTGCGATGCCCGCTTGATGGATGGCAGCCGTTTCAACGCCGTGCTGTCTCCGATCGCCTTGGACGGCGCATCGTGCTCGATTCGTAGGTTTGGCAATAAACCGTTGCTGGCCGAATCGCTGATCGCCAACCAATCGATCACCAAGGAGATGCTGCAGTTCCTGGCCGCCTGTGTCCAGGCTCGCATCAATGTGATCATCTCCGGTGGTACCGGCAGCGGGAAGACGACGCTGTTGAACGCGCTGTCGCGGTACATTCCGGCGGACGAGCGGGTGGTGACGATCGAGGATGCCGCCGAGCTTCGGCTGCAGCAGCCGCACGTCGTACGTCTGGAAACCCGCCCGGCCAACATCGAAGGCAACGGCGAGATCACCACGCGCGACCTGGTGAAGAACGCGCTGCGAATGCGGCCCGAGCGGATTATCGTCGGCGAATGCCGCAGTGGCGAAGCGCTGGACATGTTGCAGGCGATGAACACCGGGCACGACGGCAGCATGACCACCATCCATGCCAATACGCCTCGCGATGCCATCACTCGGTTGGAGATGATGGTGGGCATGGCGGGCTTCGATTTGCCGATCTGGGTCATCCGCAAACAGGTC
>SKKK01000408.1 GCA_007121535.1 Planctomycetaceae bacterium
CAATGCTGCTGATGCCGATCACATCGTAGTGGTTTTCGCGGATCTCCTCGGTGAAACGCTCCAGACTCGGGAAGTCCAGCAGAGCGCACGGCGCCGCGATGTTGACCTGGATCAGCATCAGGCCCCAGGAACGGTGGAACATCCGCAAGGAAAATGGTCCCTGGACGCGTGTCACTTGATTGTGGTACAGCTCCATGGGGGTTGATCAGACGGCTGCCGTAGGCATCGTCCAAGGCGTAGGGACCAAAGACGCTGGTCAGCAGGACTTTGGCTTGGGACCCTTGCGGATGAGGGGCCGGGGCGGAGAACTCAGGTGAGGGCACAGTTCGGGCACTTCCTGTTCTTTCAATTCTTGGCAACGCTCGCCTCACGGCAGAGGCGGAAGCGTCGCGAAAAAGATCGCCTGGTCATGCGCTTCGACAACATGTTCACCTCCACCGCCATGTGCGCCCCTGCGCGGCAGATGCTCTACACCGGGCTGTTCCCGGTCCGCAACGGCGCGTTCCCCAACCACAGCCAGGTGCACCCCGGCGTCAGGAGCATGGTCCACCATCTCTCCGAACTCGGCTACACCGTCTCGCTCGAAGGAAAACGGCACTTCGGCCCGCCCGAGTCCTTCCTCTTCGAACGCCGCAACCTGCGCCAGATCCTGGAGGCCACCGCCTTCATCGAATCACAGGCCGGCGCGAACAAGCCCTTCTTCCTCTGGCTGGCACCGCGGCAGCCGCATGTTCCGCTCTATCCCGAAGACCGATGGCTCGACCTATACCCCGAGGGTTCCATCACGCGTATCCGGCCACCTGGTCGTTTGCTGATGCCAACACCGTCCTCCCGCTCGCCGACGAAACAATCTGGAGCGATTGCGAACCCTACGGCTCGACGATCGAACGCAAAAGCCGGGATAGCGGCGGCACGTGGGGCCGATATTCCTCCTTTTCGACCACGTTGGTGTTCTCACCCGGATCTTGCTCCAGGTCGAACAACATCGAGGCGTCGATGCCCTGCCTGGTCCCGCTGCGGTAGCGGCCATACTCGGTGTAGGAAAACTGCCTGGTCACAAGGTTGTCGCCGCTCCGCCAGCGGGTGTAGGCGGCCTCGCGCTGGATTTCACCGGAACCCTTGAGCAGGGGAGTCAGGTCGATTCCATCCCATTGCGCCGTCAGCTCCTCTCCGGGTTCGATGCCGGTGAGCGCGGCCAGGGTGGGGAAGAGATCGAGCGATTCGACCAGCGCATCGCTGGTGGAGCCGGGTTGCGTGACGCCCGGCGCCCGGATCAGCATCGGGATCTGTGTCGAGCCGCCCATGAGGTTGTGTTTCCCCCAGAATCCATGCTCGCCCAGATTGAAGCCGTGGTCGCTCCACAGCACCACGATGGTGTTCTCGTGGAGATCAAGCCGCTCAAGCTCGGCGAGCATGTCCCCGATCAGTTTGTCCACGTAGCTGACGCAGGCGAAATAGCCGTGGCGCATCACGCGGTGGAATTCGTCCGAGTTCACGTCCATGCCGCGCAGATGGTAGGATCTGAACTCGCTGGATCCGGACAACTGCCGGGGCGCGTTCCGGGGACGCGTGCGGACCTCGGCGAGGGGAATCTCATCCCGTTCGTAAAGATCCCAGTAGCGTTTGGGGGCATAGAACGGCAGGTGCGGGTTGAAGAAACCGGCGGCGAGAAAGAAGGGTTGGTCGCGTTCCTTCAACTCCCGGAGTTTTTCGATCGCCAGCTTCGCGACCTGGCCGTCGAAATACTCGTCGTCCTCGACGTCAGGGAGCTCGTAAACCGGCCCCCTGCCGCGCCGGGACACGTAATTCCGGGATTCCGGGTCCAGCGTGTGAAGCACCGCGAACCCCCGCTCGCCCCATTCATACATGTCCGATCCCGGCACCACCGGCGGTTCGCTCCAACTGCGTTCCGCCGTGTCGCTGCTGGCGTCGAACACCTTGCCGATGGAGATGGTGTGATAGCCATGCTCGCGCAGGAACTGCGGCAACGTCACGGAACCCTTCGCATCACCATCCACAGAGGACCGTGCGCTGGTGAAGCGGGTGTGGGTGGGCTTGATGCCGGTGAACATGCTCGACCGCGAGGCCCCGCAAACCGGAACCTGCGCGTAGGCACGGTTGAACTGCACGCCGCCGCGCGCCAGCGCGTCGATGTGCGGTGAATGGACGTAGGCCCTGCCGTAGGTGCCGAGCCAAAGCCCGAGGTCGTCCACCATGATGAAAAGGACGTTGGGTTTCGCTGCCGCAACGGCAGGGAAAACAAGTGCGAGAACCAGGGGAAGAACGTGTTTGGCAATGGACATAATGTGGCAGTATAGGGTCGTATGCCCCCAAATGCAACAACAACCAATTAGCGAACCCGTGCGACAGGTGCGCGTTCCATAGCCATGAAGATCGTCGGACTTGAGTTTCGCTACGAATGGTGCAGTCGCCGTCATCGAAGCCCTCGACCGCCACCAACCACGGATAACAAGGGCTTTCTGGACGCGACTGTGGCAGTTGGGTTGATAGGGGAATTTTCGTGACACGTGACACCGGTTACGGCTTGCGGTATACTGGGGCTTTCTTGATGCGCCCCATCGAACCATGAAAATCATCAAACATCACATGAAACAAACCCTGCTCGCCGAGGCCGGCTACACCACCGGCATCTTCGGCAAATGGCATCTCGGCGACGAAGCCGAATACCAGCCCGAGGCCCGCGGCTTCGACGAAGTGTTCATCCACGGCGGAGGCGGCATCGCGGCAAGGAAATCGAGCGGCAGCCGGCGAAGACAAACGACTACGGGTCGTTCAACGGCAGTTTCACCGCCCCGCGCGACCGGCTGATGGGCCGCATGTCGATCCGGGTGGAAGGAGCGCCGGCGGGCCAAACCAACGTGACCGTCGAGGAATACAAGCGGCCCACCTTCCACGTGGAAATCGACGCCCCGAAGACCGCACCGCGACTGGGTGACACGGTCGAATTGGCCGGCACGGCCACCGCCTACACCGGCGCGGCGACCGACGAGGCGCAGGTCCGATGGCGAGTGGTTCGCGAGGTGCGGTTCCCGCCCTGGTGGTTCCGGCGCCGCTGGTGGCTGCCGCTCGGGCCGCAAGACAGCCAGGAAATCGCCCACGGGACGGCTATGACCGACACTCGCGGCGGGTTTGACATCGAGTTCATCGCCCGGCCCGATCCGTCGGTTCCCGAAAAAGACGATCCGACGTTCCGCTACACGGTGCATGCCGACGTCACCGACGCGGCGGGCGAAACGCGTTCAGCCCGCCCTCCGCCATTCGGTAGGCAATTGGCCGGTCGACAGCAGGCATGTTCAGATAACCTACCGTTCCTTCCCTCACGAAGTGGTCGGCAACCTGTGGGGATACCTCGATGAAACGGCCTTCTCCTTTCCGCACCTGGTGTCCGGCGAGGACGGCGAAGTGCGACTGGAGTTCACCATGCCCGAGGCGCTCACCCAATGGAAGTTCCTCGGCTTCGCCCACGACCGCGAGCTGCGCGCCGGCCTGCTTACCGACAGCATGGTGACGGCAAAGGATCTGATGGTGCAGCCGAATCCGCCGCGGTTCTTGCGCGAGGGCGACGTGCTGGAGTTCGACGACAACCGGCTGAGCGACGAGCTGGGCCGGGCCATGAACCAATGGGCCGAAATGCAGCGTGCCGACGGCACGTGGCCATGGTTCCCCGGCGGTCGGCCGAACGACTACATCACGCTGCGCATCACGACCGGCTTCGGGCGGCTTTGCCACCTGGGCGTCGATCCGGCCGTCAAGGCGCTTGCGCGGCTCGAAAACTGGATCGACGAAATCTACCGCCGCATCCTCGAGCGCGGGCATAAGGACCGCAACAACCTGTCGCCCACCATCGCCCTGTATCTGAACGGCCGGCGCCTCTTCCTGGAAGACAAACCGATCGACGCGAAGCACCGCGAGGCGGTCGACTATTTCCTCGGCCAGGCCCGCGAGCACTGGCTGGGGCTTGCCAGCCGCAAGTCGCAGGCCCACCTGGCCGTGGCGCTCGACCGCTTCGGCGACCGCGAGACGGCCAAGGGTATCATGCGGTCGATCAAGGAACGCTCGGTGACCGACGAGGAACTGGGGCGGTTCTGGCGTGAGCTGGAGCTTTCGTGGTGGTGGTTCCGGGCGCCCATCGAAACCCAAGCCATGATGATCGAGGCCTTTGACGAGGTGATGAACGACGCCGAGGCCGTCGAGGAGTGCAGTTCAACAGCCACTCGGAAAGCCTGGCAATCGAAGTCGAGTAGCTGGCAGTCTGGCAGGCGTGGCAAGGGCAATTTGCACATTGGACGGCGGCATGGCAACCGTTGGACGCACGTGTAGTGCCGCTCGGCTTTTCCGGGAACCGAGCCATGGCGGGGCTCGACCGAATCGGTTACCATGCCTTATGTTACACTGCGCGGTGCTTCTGGGGTGCTTGGTGTGCCTCAGGCACGTGAACGGTTACAAGTTTGACACCAGGCGTTCTTCGCCGCCTCGGCCTGTGCCGTGGTACAACGGAAACCCAACCTCATCACCATGAAACCCATCCTCGCTACCATTACCATCCTTGGCGCCAGCCTGTTCTGCCATGCATTGCTTGCGGAGCAGCGTCCGAACATCCTTCTGATCTTCGCCGACGACATCGGTTACGAGGCCCTGGGCTGCTACGGCGGACTGGATTTCGAGACCCCGCGTCTCGACCGCATGGCGTCCGAGGGCATGAAGTTCAACCGCGCCTATACCCACCCGGCATGCACGCCGTCCAGGGTCAGCCTGCACACCGGTCTGTACGCCTACCGCCACAGGCATTACGGCGTGCTGGCCGTTCACCAGGGCACCAAACAGATCGTGGACTTCCAAAAGATGCCCACCTTCGCCCAGCAGATCCGCGCCAACGGCTACCACACCGCCACCACCGGCAAATGGCAACTCGCCACCATCGCCTATCACCCGGACCACATCCGCGATTCCGGCTTCGACTCCTGGTGCATCTGGCAGATCTGGAACGACGGCAAAAAAACCGACCGCCACTGGAACGCTACCCTCAACCACGACGGCGACATCCGCGACGACATCGCCGACCGCTTCGGCCCCGACGTCATCGTCGATTATGTCATCGACCGGATGCGTTCCGCCACCGCCGCCGGCGAACCCTTCCTCATCGTCCACAACGAGCTGCTGCCGCACTGGCCGGTGGTCGAGACGCCCGACGACCGCGCGCTCAACCGCGAACTCAGCCTCAAGAATTTCATCCACTATATGGACAAGCTCGTCGGGGAGCTTCTGGACGCCGTACAGGAACTCGGCATCCGCGACAACACCTACGTCGTCTTCATGGGCGACAACGGCACCTGGCCGCCCGATTTCCGGAACCCGAGAGCGGGTCAGCCCGGCGAAGGCCCGCATACCCGCCACACCACCGCCGGCAACGTGGACGGCGGCAAGCCCGAACTCAACGACGCCGGCTGCCACGTCCCGCTGGTCGTCTGGGGGCCGCCGTCGATCCCCGCAGGCCACAGTTGCGACGACTTGGTGGACATCGTCGATCTCTTCCCCACCTTCATGGAACTCACCGGCACGGAATTCCCGGAATCTCTCGCGGTCGACGGCCGCAGCATCGCGCCGCAAATCCATGGTAGACCCGGCATCCACCGCCCGTGGACTCACAACGCTTTTACCCCACGGTACGGCGGCGAAACCTTGTTCGACGGCAACTTCCGGCTGTTCCGTGCCAGCGGCAAGCTGATCGACGCCCGCAACCTGCCCGAGGAGAAAGAGGCCGACCTCGAAGACCCCGAAGCCGCCGCCGCCAAAGCCAGGCTACGAGCCGTCTTCGACAAACTCACCCCCGACAGCCCTCGCCCGCCCGTGCCATTCCCCGATGCCACACCGGCGCCGTGACGAATAACCCCGTTTCGACTTGAATGTCATCCGGCTCTTGGAACTCCCTGAAAGCCCAAACTGCCTTCATCATGAAATCGCCCATTCATCCCCTTCATCTCGTGATTGCCCTCGCTCTCGCCAACGTCTCCACCGCGTTTGCGGAAGGAAGACCCAACATCGTCCTTATCCTCAGCGACGACCAGGCGTGGACGGACTACGGGTTCATGGGGCATCCGGACATCCGGACGCCGCACCTCGACAAGCTTGCCGAGCGAAGCCTTCTCTTCGAGCGCGGATATGTCGCCGCCCCCTTGTGCAGGCCCTCGCTGGCCTCGATCCTGACCGGACAATTTCCCACCGTTCACGGTGCGGTCGGCAACGATGTCGACGGAAGGAACGACCGCGAGCGCCTCGACATTCCCGTCCGCGAAAGAGTCCTCAACCTGCCCAACTTCGTCCGCCTGCTCGTGTCCAACGGCTATCTCGCCCACCAGTCCGGCAAGTGGTGGGAGGGAGGCCATACCGACGGAGGATTCACCCACGGCATGATGCCGCGCCCCGCGCGGCACGGCAGTGCCGAAAGCCTCTCCATCGGCCGAAAGGGAATGCATCCCGTCACGGATTTCATCGATCACGCGCTCGACGAAGGGAAGCCCTTCTTCGTCTGGTACGCCCCGTTCCTTCCGCACACGCCCCACAACCCGCCGGAACGCCTGCTCCGGCATTATCGGGCCCCCGGTCGTGCCGATGATGTGGCAAAGTATTACGCCATGTGCGAATGGTTCGATGAAACCTGCGGCGAACTGTTGCAGCATCTCGACGAGCGTGGATTGACCGACAACACCGTCATCCTCTACATCTGCGACAACGGCTGGGTGGCCACCAGCGCCAACCGCAACGACCCGGCCCAGAAGAACTGGAAGGGTTACGCCCTGCGCTCGAAAGGCTCACCGTTCGACAACGGCATCCGCACGCCCATCATGGTTTCGTGGCCGGAACGTGTCCCGCCCGCCCGCGCTGCCGAATTCGCGCACGCCATCGACTTCTTTCCCACCATCGCCGCTGTCGCGCGACTCGATGCCCCGGACCGACTGCCCGGCATCAACTTACTGGATGAGCGGGCCAGAGAGGGCCGCGAACGCGTCTTCGGCGAGACTCACTCGATCCACAACATGACCCCGGGCGATCCCGACGACACCCTCCAATACCTGTGGTGTGTCGAGGACGAATGGAAACTGATCGTCCGCTTCTACGGCAAGGATACGACACAATACCGCAACGTCCACTCTTGGGACACGGCGCCCGTCCGCCTCTATCGCATCAAGGACGACGCCCACGAGCAACACAACCTCGCAGAAGGGCATCCCGAAATCGTTCGGAGATTGCGCGACAGGATCGAGACCTGGCACGCAGCACTCCCCCGCGAAGAAAAGTAGTCCGAGCCGGATCAGTGACGCGGACGGGAATCGAAGTGCGCGTTGGCGACATTGAAAGCCTCACTAATTCCGAGATTTTTTGCTTCGCTTCAAAAGAAGGCTGAAAGCGGATTCACCGAAACTATTACGTTCATCGACAATCACCCTGTAGTCCTTGCCAGCTAAATTAAGGCGGATCTCGCCCCTCCCGCTGTCCGCAAGGCCGGACCTGTCAATGATTTCTCCGACCAGAGCTTCCTCCAGTTCTTTCGGAACTGGGCCGTCTGCGAGTCCACTGTTCCCGGTATACTTGACCACGCTCAAACCCCGACTTTCCCGTTCCAGTCCAACGGAATCCGCCCCTGCTCGAATTGCCTCTTCTAGTATTCGTACGAGGTACTGGAATGCCGCTACGGATTTCTCGTCTTGGTCTGACATGACAGATTCTGCTCTCCTGTTCGTGGTTCTTCTGTTCGTGATTTGTTGGCTGAGTGGTCAGGTCCACAGGTTGCGATCCAACATGCGGTAGTTGATCGCTTCCTGAATGTGAG
>SKKK01000243.1 GCA_007121535.1 Planctomycetaceae bacterium
CAGCCCGTCAGGATCGAACCCCTCGGAAGCCTGAAACCGCAAAGCCTGCCAAGAAAAAAATGGGAAAAAATGCGGAGCGCTATCCGTATGTTCACTTGACAGAAGAGGCCATATACCGGTTTGTCGATTTCAGCAGGCTGGAACTGGCACAGTAAGGTTGATGGCATCTCGCCCGGAGTAGGCCAGTCTGGTCTTGCCGACTTGACGGGCTCCCAATGTGACCCCCCCACTTTATGTGGTTACAGCATAGCAATCAATGGCTGCTCTGCGATTCTTTCGAGATACGTATCATGCAGAAGAACCGGTCATTTTGTATGGTGCAATCTACAGGATAGAATATCGGCGCTCATGCGGAAAGTCGAGGTAGACTCGTTCCGGCTGTCTTTCGATGTTACGGACCCAGGTCGGCTTGGATATCCCGTACCATTCCATCGGCCACCACGCGTATTCCACGGAGGTAGGCCGAGCGACCAATCCAATACCACGACAAACGAGCGGGCTTTTCCAGTTCTTCCGGCGCTATCTGGCGAATGGTCGGCTCGGAGCTGTCGCTTCTGAACATCAACTGATCGCCTTGGCGCCGGATCATGATACTCGGTGAAAAGGCCTGCGGTTCGCGTGCGGCACGGATCTCGAACCGCTCGCCGGATATTGCTACCGCGGTTGTACCGGTATTCGTCCAACGTGACCGGCTGAACTCCATCGCCATCACGATCTCGAAGTCGCCGGTCAAGCCGAATCTGCTCTCCAGCGAAGCTTGGTTTGGACGGCTTCCCTCACCCGGGACAACGAACTTCGGACCACCCGCATCCAGCTCGATCTTGTTCCTGCCCGTCCAGTTCTTCACCAGTTCCTTGGGATTGTTCACTGGCATGGTCCATACGACCCGACGCTGCCTGGTGCTCGGTTTGGAAGCCGCCGGGCGCGGCGAAGTCTCCTGCGGGACCTCGGCCAACTTCTCCAATCGCTGCTTGATTCTCAGGCCGGCAAGACTACCGGCCAACTGCGTTGCGGCCTGCCGATACCACCCGGCAGCCCGCGAACGCAGGATCTCTCGCTCGTCGCCCTCTTTCGTTTCCGCCGCGTCCCACCAAGCGTCGCCGATCGCTGCCTGTTCTTCCGCCGACTCGGTGCCTTGCAGTTCCAAGACCGCGGCTGCTTTCAGGGGTTCGTCACTGCCCAAAGCCAGCATCGGCACGCCGAGTTCCCAGTCGTCTTTGACCAGGCACAGGTATCGGCCGGCCGCCAGGTTGGCTGTGGGATCCGTCGGGTCGTCCTCCATCACCGCCAGCGCATCGCGATACTGCTGGAACTGCTGGTGCGCGCGTCTCAGTTCCGGCAACCGGCCCGATAGTTCGCTGCCCAGCCTGAATTCCCTGGATTGCTGTGCGGCCTGGTGCGCGGCTTCGCCCAGCCGGATCGCCCGCTGGAACTGGTCCGCCTCAGCCAGCTTGTCGATCACGTCGACGGAGGCCTCGGCCAGGGCGCGGCGTTGGGTCGAGGTATCGGCCTGCCGAGCCACAATCAGCAGGGTATCCGCTGCCATCGTCACCGCCGGAACGTCGAACCGTTGACCTAGTTCCTTGACCGCCGACAGCGCCGTCGCCGCGTCGCCCGTACCGGCGGCGATTTCCCGCGCGATGTCCAGCAGAACGAACTGATCCGCCGACCCGGGCTCGATTTTCAGCCCCGCCGCGATCATTTCCGCGGCCAGCGCCGTCCTTTCGTCCGCCGTGCTGGCCAGCGCAAACCTCCCGCCATAGATCTCGCCCGCCATCTTTTTGGCCGCCTGTTGGGCACTCGCATCCGGAACCGGCGCCTTCTGTTGGGCAGTCGAATGTTGCAACCAGCCGCAGAATAGGAACCACACGGCCAGGAATGCCCCAACTCGCCTTGATGAAGTTCGCATAACCTGATCTCCTGTTGAACCACAACATGTCTCACGATAACGCAAAATCTGGCTGCAAGCAACGTGCATAGCAGACCGCAACCAGCCTCCATCCGCGACACGGAAGGTATCCATTACTCCGCGAAGATATCCGTGGCGAACGGGTTGTTTGGCCGGATGGATTCGACCTGCACGCCATACGCGTCGCGGAAAGCCCGGCCGGAATCGCGGCGAGGCGACCATTTGATTTCGAACGCCCGCGTTCAGCAACGCATTGCGGATCCCCGTGTCCCAGAAAGACACCTTCCGGCTCTTGGTGATCTCCTTCCGAGGGTTGGTGCTGAACGATGGCAACCGGAAAATCACAAAAGTCTGTTCCAGCAACTCCAAGTAACGTTCGACTGTCGGCCGTGCCGCCTGCAGTTGCGTCGCCAGCTCATTCAGCGACAGCTCGGCACCCCCTTGATGTGCCAACAGCATCAGCAACCGTCTGATCGTATCGGGCGTCTTGACAAGCCGGTTTGGAGCACGTCTTTCCAGAGGTAATCCGAACTCAATTCGCGCAACAGCCGGGCCGGATCACTGCTGGTCAAGCCTTCGGGATAACTGCCGAAAGCCAGGCGTTGCATCAGCAGCGTGCGCAACTGCGGCGCGAAGTGGCGGCACAGATGCCCGGCGGCGGCACCCGTCGCCCATGGCTGGTTGCTTCACCGGCAACCGCGCGTCATACCAGCCTTTGACAACCCGCGACGCTTGGGGCAGACGCTGGGCCTCGTCCACCACCAGCACCTCGGGGTTGCCCAACGAACGCAGTGCCTCGGCCGACGACAACGCTGCCGCAGCCTAAAAGCGAGATTTATATACCTCAATATCGAAGTTAAGAAAAACGGCGGACTGCCCCGCCAGCACATGTTCCACCAGCGTGGTCTTGCCGACTTGACGGGCTCCCAACAGGATACCCACTTTATTGGAGTCCAGTATGGCAACTAATGGCTGTTCTGCGATTCTTTTGAGATACATAGTATACAGAATAACCGATTATTTTGTGTCGTGCAATCCAGAAGATATGTTTTGCTTCCGCGGCTCGGTGCATTAGAATGGTGGTGGAGGAATCCCGATGCCCAAGGTATTCGAGAAAGATGGTTTCATTTTTTTCTTCTACAGCAACGAACATCGTCCGATTCACGTTCATGTACGACGAGGCGGCGGCGAAGCCGTGTTCAATGTGGAGACGTCGGTCGAACTTCGGGAGTCCCACAACATGAAGATCAACGAGCTATCGAAAGCGCAGCGGCTTGCTGAGGAGAACAGAGAACTGATCTTGGAGAAGTGGCATGAACACCTTGAGTGACAATGTTAGATCCGCGATTTACCAAGATGGAAAGATCTTGGTGACGACGCACAGCGAAGTGGAGATCCGGTTTCCTGTCGCCGGCAACCCCCGCCTTTCGCAAGGTACACCCGAGCAACTGAACAACATCGAGGTGTCGCCTTTTGGTCTTCATTGGCCTGATCTTGACGAGGACCTGTCCTTCCGCGGGCTACTTGAGGGCGACTATGGGCAAAACAGACCCTGCCGGGCGGAAAGCAGTTTTCCATAGAAGAGGTACGGCGGACTGCCCCGCCGGCACGTGCTCCACCAGCTTGGCCTTGCCGACGTGAAGGGCTCCCAGTATGACCCCACTTTATTGGAGACAAATATACCAATCAAAGGTTTTTCTGCGATTCTTTTGAGATACATAACATACAAAATAACCCGTTATTTTGCATGGTGCCACCTGCAAGATCGAATATCGACGCTCGCTTGACCTGGCACGACGATCGTGGCGCCACTTTTCTCGTTGGCTGGTTCGATGGTACAATACGCAGGATGAGATCAGGAGAACCTTGTCAGATAGGTGAGGGAAGCATGAGCGGCGCAACAGCACTAATGGACTCGCGGATCATGTCGGAAGTCGTCGAGAGCCAGGAAGGTGATTTTGAACCTGATGTGGCCCGGGCGATCGTGCGTCTCCGCTTCTCGGCTGTCCAGGACGAGCAGATGCGGCAGTTGGCGGACAAGCACAATCGGGGGGAATTGACGGAAGAAGAGCACGACCAGTTGGAGAGTTACCGTCGCGTCGGAAACTTTCTGGCGCTGCTCCAATCCAAAGCACGTCTGTCGCTGAGGCGATCAGGCCTTGAGGAACGCTAAAGAACCCCGATGGACGCAGGACTCCGCGAACTCGTTTGGAACCGAGCCGGTCGGCTTTGCGAGTATTGCTGCATGCCTGACGAATTCGATCCTCTTCCGTTTTGCATCGACCACATCATCACCTGTTGAACGATAGAAACACTCTTGTGGCAAACCGAGCGATGCCTAACGGCAGCCGCGGGGGAATCCGAATGGGGACAGCCAGCTTTATCAGAGTCTGTCCCTGTTCGAAAGCTGGCTGTCCCGGTTTCCATGATGACCTTCTTGTTGGAACGAGAATCAACACGCCCAAAACCTGGCAAAGCCCTTACAAATTGGACACGCGATGTCCAACCCGTCGATAGCTGTGCAGGGTTTTCTGTCGACACACGGTCCTATTCGCTGCCCGACTTGCTGGACGGATCCTACTGATTCAGCGATGGATCCGCGGTGAAGGCCACGCGGAACCCGTAGCTGTGGCTTCGGAAGGACGGCCGATCCGGGTTGCGGTACGCCGACCGGCTGATCGGGGCGTTGTGGAACCAACTGCCGCCGCGGACCACGCGGCGCGAGCCTGAAGTAGGCCCCGTGGGATCCTCTGGCGGCGAGTTCGCATAATACGTGTTGTCGTGCCAGTCACTACACCACTCCCACACGTTCCCGTGCATATCGTACAGCCCCCAAGCGTTTGGTTTCTTCTGACCCACCGGATGAGACCTTCCACCCCAGCCAAAACCATACCAAGCAACGCTTTTCAGCCCGGATTCCTCGTCTCCTGAATACCAAGCCGTCGTCGTTCCGGCACGGCATGCGTGTTCCCATTCGGCTTCCGTCGGCAACCGGTAGCTACGGCCGGCTACTTGCTCTGCTTCCAGAGACGATAGGCTGCGGCAGAACTCCACTGCTTCATGCCAGGTAACCCGCTCGACGGGCCGCCGGGGATCGCCTTTGTGATGACTTGGATTGGTTCCCATCACCCGCTCGTATTCCCCCTGAGTCACTTCGAACATCCCCAGGTAAAACGGCTGAGTGATCCGCACTCGATGCTTGGGAGCTTCGGCAGGCAGACGGTCGCTGTACCAACTCGGCTGCTTCGTGGCTTTGGCTTCTGCCAAAAGTTTGACAACTTCTGCTTCGGTTGACCCCATGTCGAATTCGCCCGGCGGAATGAGCACGAAAGTCATGCCGATCGAGTTCTTCCAGACAACGGGGACGCCCAGGTGTTTGGCCCACGCGGCCTGATGCCGTTTGGCGGTTCTCTCGTCGAACGGGGCGACCGCCAGCGGGGGCGCCGATGAGTCAGGTCGGGTCGGAGCCGCAGGTATCTCGCGATCCAGTTTGGCAAGCTCCTCCAAACGCTGCTTGACTCGCAGCCCGGCCAGCCCGGCCAGTTGGGGTGCGGCGCGACGATACCAACTGCCGGCTCGCAGACGCAGCAGGTCGCGCTCCGGGCCCTCTCTGGTCTCGGCCACGTCCCACCAGGCGTCGCCGATCGCTGCCTGCTGTTCGGCGGTTTCTTCTCCCTGCAGTTCCATGACCGCGACGTTCTTCAACGGTTCGTCACTGCCCAAGGCCAGCATCGGCACGCCGAGTTCCCAGTCGCCTTGCACGAAACACAGATACCGGCCCGCCGTCAGGTTCGCCTCCGGTTCCACCGGATCGTCGTTCAATACCGCCAGGGCATCGCGGTACTGCTGGAACTGCTGCTGAGCCGTTCTGAGTTCCGGCAACATGTTCGAGAAATCGCGGGCCAGTCGGAATTCCCGAGCTTGGTCCGCGGCGCTTTGCGCGGCTTCGCACAGCCGGATGGCCCGTTCGTAATCATTTGCCGCGACCAGCTTCCCGACCACTTCGCTGGCTGCCGTTGCCAGCGCCGTGCGCTGGGGCGTGGTCCGCGCCCACCGGGCCGCGACCAGCAACGTATCGGCTTCCAGCTCCACACCCGGCAGATCGAACCGCTGGGCAATTTCCCGGGCGGCCGACAGGGCGGTTGGGGCATCGCCCGCACCGGCGGCGATCTCGCGCCCGATGTCCAGCAGCACGTACTGATCCGCTGAGCCCGCGTGCAGTTTCAGCCCCGCCGCGATGATCTCGTCGGCCAACGCCGTCTTCTCGTCCGCCGTCTTGGCCAACGCGAACCGTCCCCCGTAGATCTCGCCAGCCGCCTTCCTCGCCGCATGCTGGGCCGCCGCATCCGGAACCGGCGCTCTTTCCTGAGCGTTGCCGTTTCCCGCGAAAAGAAATTGGAACCACACAGCGAAAATCGCCGCTGCCAACTGTTTGCGCTGACTGTTCATGCTTGCCTTTCCTTCGTTCGACGTCTCGACAAATTTCACGGCTGGTCAAGTCGCTGGCGAGCTTGGTGTTTCAGAGCCTCGGTCATCGGGCCTCGTACTTCGATCAGCCTCAATGTGACGCGTTGGATCAGTTCCGGCGAATCGGAGCCTCGGGCAACCTTCAAGGCCAATTCGGCCAACCTTCGAGCCAACTCGGCTTGCGAATCGACGATCGCCCGGTCGGTCACGGTCAAAACTTCCTCCACAAACCGTTCTCTTGCCGAATCCGTCGAAACCCCCGCCGCTTCGAATCTCAGCCGCTGTTCCGCCTGTTCCAAAGTCTCCTCGACGGGTGGCGAGGGCGGTTCGCTGTCCTCTGTGGGGATCGCCGCGATCTCGGACGGCTCGGCATCGGACGGTTCGGCATCGGGCGGTTCGGAATCAGGCGATTCGGAATCAGGCGGCTGGTCCGAAGGTTCCGTCGCTTGATCCTGTCGGTCGCGCTCGGTCGGAACGGCAATGCCTGTTGATTCGCCAGGATCTTCGACCGGTGCCAATTCGAAAGGGTCCGGCTCAGCAGGCGGCTGTTCGACTTGATGGGGTTCGTCCGGGTGGTCCTCCTCGATCGTAACGGTTGCGTCGGCCACGATCGGTAACTGCGGCTCAGCGGGGCTCGATGGCTTGGAACGCATCGCGAACCAGGCGATCAGCGCACCGGCCAGGATGATGCACCCGATCCCCGCTCCGATGGCGATGGGGACAATCATGGACCGCTCCGCTTTGTGGGTGGTGTCTCGCCCGACCCGCGGCCGCCTTGGTAATGGAGGTTCGGCGATCTGGAGCGAAGCCAACGCTGCATCCGTCGGATGGGTCGGCGAGCCGGTTGCTTGCTGGGGACGGGGAGAGTTCTCACGAGTTGGAAGCGTCGGCACTGGCCACTTCTTGAACGGGCCAGTGGTCGGCACAACCGGTACCGTCGTGGCCGACGTCGGTTTCCGGCCAGACAAATCGTCGCCAGGCAAATGCTGCGTCTGAGAAGCTGCGGCCGCTGCTTGCTTTTTCTCCAGTTCAGCCCGCAAACTCCGATCGTAAGTGTCTTTTTTCTCGCGGTTCAACAGGCAGATGCGGGCAGCGGCCAATTCATTCAACAGGCGCTGACTCAGTTCTTCCGCTTCGGGTGGTCCGGTCTGATAGGTCTTGATAAACGTCATCTGCCGGTCAGCCGCGGTGGCGATGACGTTCCGGTCATCCTCGAACTGTTCCAGCCCCAACAGCCGATAATGATTGGGCGGCTGGTGCTTGGGCGGAATCCCCAGCCATTCGTGATACGGGTCGATCTTCTTCAATATGCTGTCCCCCCGGCTTGACGAGTTCCCCCCGTATTCTAACATCCCTCAAACAACGCGTCCACCGTGACCATGGCACCCATGCGTGCGACGTTGACCTAGTGCGTTGTCTAGGCGAAAAATGCGGATTGTGAGCGGCACGGCGCTAGCCGCCGGTTCTGG
>SKKK01000200.1 GCA_007121535.1 Planctomycetaceae bacterium
CTTAGTTCCCAAACCTGCCCCCACCGGTGTGAGACCGTTGGGGACCATAGGTTTTTCCGAGTCCGACATGCGCGGACCGGGGGCCATTCTTCGGACTGTCCGACGCCTTTGCATCCTGTTCGCCGTCAGCCAACTGAACCAATTGATCCAGCAGCGCCTGACTCTTGGCCGTGTTTTCGCCCAGGCAGGAAGCGATTGTCTCCGCCATCCGGATCTGTTGTTCAAGCAATTCGTGGGCTTGCATAACGGTCTGGGCTTTGAGCCGAGTGAGTTCACGTTCGTGCGACTGGCTGCGGGTGACATTGACAAAGATCCCGACGTACTGTCGTTCGCCCGGCAACGGATAAAGTATCTCATGGCACACCAGACCGTAGTTCTTATGTTCCAGTGTCAGTTCCAACTGTTCCAGTTGCTCGGCCACCAGGCGTTCGAATGGTTCGGGGTCCATCAGGCAGGAAATCGATTGTCCGCAGGTGGCATCCGAGCATTTGAAGAACCGGCGAAAGGCGGGATTCATATTCAAGATCTGCAAGCGTTGATCGAGAATCACAATCCCGTTGGGGCTGGTTTCGATGATGCGGTCCACGCGTTGTTCGGCCAGCCGTTTCATGTGCGGCATGCACATTTCCGGCTCGGCTAGACCTCGCGTGACGGCAATGGCCTTGTCGCGGCAACTGGCGTAACCGCACGCTCCGCAGTTCAAATGATCCTCCGGTCGTTCCTTTCCGATCCGTTTCAGGATGGATTGAACGCGCCGATGGTCGATCTGTCGATCGCCATCGATGGGACAGCCTGTGAAACGGACGGACAAATCCGTCGTCGCGGCAACCTGGCCATTCGTGTTGCGTACCGCCGAACTTGAACTTGGGGTCAGGTCTTGAAATTTAACTTTTCGTGGCCATCTTCGGGTCGTTGCGAGGATTCGGAAAGCGGTTTCGAACGCCGGTTGGCCAACCATGCATCGAAAAAAAAATGAATGGTCAACGCTCCGAGGTCCGTGGCCCAAACGAGCCACGCCGATGCAGGTCGCATTGATGGGTAAACTTGGTGGCTAAGACCAAAGGTTAAATGTCAAGACCTGACCCCAGACCCGGTCGTGCGGAGCTAGGGTTCGGCCAGCCGGCCGATGAACAGGATCGCGCCGCTGCGCGTATCACGGATCAGGAACAAGAATGGACGGTCCGCGCGAAACTCGGGCGCCGGTTGCGGCGCGGAACGCACGCCGACCACCACGCCGGTAGCCGCCGCCGCCTCGGTCCCCTCCTCGCCGACGTCGACAAACGCCTTATGCACCACCTCCTGAACGAACAGTTCCCGGGTGCCGTCCATGCCGGAAAAATCGGCGGGTGGGACCGTGAAAGCATCGGTCATACCCATCGCAGACAGAACGTTCTTGAGCTGAAATTCAGCCGTTGTGGAAAACTTGGGCAAGAAAACACTGACGCGCTGGGGACGCAATCGGTCGGTCCACTGTTGCAGAGCGGACGCGTCCAGTCGTCCTT
Source organism: Planctomycetaceae bacterium (assembly GCA_007121535.1). GTDB lineage: Bacteria > Planctomycetota > Planctomycetia > Pirellulales > Pirellulaceae > SKKK01. The sequence continues at coordinate 1,503 of SKKK01000200.1, forward strand.
CCAGTTCGGCCAACCCGTCGGTCTGCCGCGGCAGCAGGATGGTCATCGCCATGTCGCCGCCCTCGTACGCCATTTCCAAGCATTGAGCGGTGGCGTCTTCGGCGTACCGGAATCGAGCTTCCTGGTGCATGGTCGGCGTCTTTACTTGGCGACCAGCCCCGGTAGTAAATGGCAAGGGGGCGGTCTTGGCGGCGTCGAAGGGCTGCTGCCAATTCCCGAGAAAATAGATCGCATTGGTCAGCACCAAGCGCGTATCTCCGCTCAAGACGCCTCGGGGAATCAGGTCCTGAATCTTCTCGTTGGTCTGTTCTTCGACCCACTCGTTGATCGTCTGCCGAGCGGCCTCGGTTTCCCCTGCGAAATCAACCAGTCGCAATCCGGCGTCGTAGCGGGTATCCAGCAATTCGGTAAACTCCGTCAAGAACGGGTAACCCTGTTGCGCCCACAGCGCGTTGGCCATGGACAGTTCGAGATCCTCTTGGCTTCCCAAATGGTTCAGGTAACGGACCATCGCGCCAAACCCCTCGTGGACTCGACTTGCGGGCAAGTGAAGCACCTCGGCCATCTGCGTCGCGGTGTTCTCGCGCGCTCCCGCATAGGTCATAACCAACGCCGTCGATATGCTAGCCGGTGACAGGAACAAGTTCTCCTGCGACTGGCCGGCCAGACGGCTGTAAAGATCCCAGGCGAAGTGGTTCATGCTGGCAACCACCTCGGACGGCGGCGCCTCGGGACTTTGAACTTGCGCGTAGCCGAATTCCCGAGAATTCGGAGCGTTGGTGAGCGTGGGGTCTTGGTCGCGATCGCCCGAATTCTCGGGAATTCGGCTACTTTCGGCGGCAATGCGCAACTTCAAAGCCTCGGGACGAGCATCTTCCGCAGCATCCAGTCGTCCGCCATGCGCGGACAGCAAGACCACGATCGCAGCAAGAGAACATCGGCATGTCATGGGATCGACCTCCTTCAGGATTGGGTGTTTGTGCTTGTTACAATGATGACAGCAGTCAGTCGTCTTCGTACCAGGGCGCCGTTTTGGCCAATTCGGACCAATCGATCTCGTGCGGCAGCTTGCCATCTCGGGTCGCGGCAGCGGCGGCCCATCCGGCCGCTTGGCCCATGGCTACGGCATTTCCGGTCACTCGGTAAGCCGAATGAGCGTAGAAGTCGCCGGAAATGCAGCGGCCGGCCATCATCAGCCCGTCCACCTCTTTCGCCACCAGCGAACGGTACGGGATGTCGAACGGTTTCGCACGAACGGGAGCCGCCTCGATGCCCTTGCCCCGATCCGCCGTCGTCGAATGCACGTCGACGGGAAAGGCACAGCGGCAGACGGCGTCATCGAACCGGGCGCCGTGCTGGATGTCGTCGCTGCTGATCGTGTAGCGACCGTGTATCCGGCGGCTCTCGCGTACACCGATGCGTTCCGGCGAGGCGCAGATGCGAATATCCTTCCATGGGCCGCCCAAACCGCGCAGGCCGTCGATCATGCGGTGCAGCTCGGCACGGCCTTGCACCGAGGCTCGCGTGACGTCACGTGCGTCGAAACCTTGCAACTCGTATTCGTGGTTCGCCATCAGGCAGAACAACGTCTCGCGGATCGGAAACAACGAGGGCTTCGAGTAGGACGGGCCAAAACCGCTGGATTCCTTGATCAGCTTGGCCAAGGCATCCTTCGGCCCTGCCCACGTGTCGCCGGGCATCGACGAAACGTAGGGCCGGATCTCGTCCAGGTGGATCCCGGTCAACAAAACGACGAAACTCATCGGTTGTGCATCGCCCGTCTCCGGACGTCCATAATCCCATCCACAGCCCGCCTGATGGGCCAAGTCGCCTTCACCGGTACAGTCGATGAAGATCTTGCCCGCGACGGCTTCGCGTCCCGATTTCGACTCGGTCACAATCAGCGCCAAGCGGTTGGTCTGATCTCGGACCGCTGCCGCACATTGCGTGTGAAATTGCCATTCGACCCCCGCTTCTTCACACATCTGTTCCAGCAGCAGTTTCACAGCTTCGGGATCGTACATCGACGGAGCGCGGCGGGCGTCTTTTTCCCTAGCCTGCAACGTCGTGAGGATCTCGCGCATGATCCCCGGCTTGTTGCCCGAATCGAGGATGTAAGTCAGCAAACCGCTGGTCCAAATTCCACCCAGGCAACCATGGGCCTCGAACAACCGCGTTCTGGCACCGGCTCGAGCAGCCGCCAACGCCGCAGCGACACCGGCCGGTCCTCCGCCGCACACCACCACGTCGGCTTCGTCCATAATCGGCACTGGTCGAGACGGCTCGATGTACGTGCCGTCGTGGACCACGGCCGGCGAGACGCCATTGCCGTGGACAGACGGGACGCCAAAACTCCACCCCACCGCGGCCGCCGCGCCCGTTTGGAAGAATCGTCGTCGATCGGCCCTTCGATTCGTGGACATCCCCCGTGCTCCTCCCGTTATCTGTGGCGTCACGCGATGACACGAACCATCGATCCAGTAACCGGTTCCAAGGGACGTGCCCGGCAAGCCGCCTGAGGCTCTTTATGTACCAACCCATTCGGTACTTTTCATCGTAGCCGGTTCCGCCTTGCCCTGGAAGACACTTCGTTCCGATGCGGGACCGTTCCACCTTATTCCGTTCTCCGTCCGGACCCTTTACGCCCGTACCGCAGGTCGTTATCCTCGGAGACACCGGACAACGCATTCGACCGCGTCCCGATCCACTTAGTTGCATCGAAAAAGGAGAATTCATGCCTTGCATGGCTCGATGGACACTGATCGCTCTGCTGCTTCTGAACACGTGTGGCGCCGCCAAAGAACTCGACCTTCAACCTCTGGATGCAAAGACCATGTGGCGGTTGGCTCGTCTGGCCAGTCCGGCGGTGTCGCCAGACGGCCGCCAAGCGGTTGTCGCCGTCACCCGATATGACCTGAATGACGACTCGAGCACGACGAATCTGTACTTGGTACCGACCGATGGTGGCCCGGCGCGGCAACTGACAACGCACAAGGGCAGCGACAGCAGTCCGACGTGGAGTCCCGATGGAAGTCATATCGCGTTTGTTTCCAAGCGAGGCGACGACCAGCAGCGTCAGATCTACGTGATCCCGCTGGCGGGCGGAGAAGCTCGGCGCGTGACGGAATTGCCAACCGGCGCGTTCGCGCCGCAGTGGTTTCCCGATTCACAGGAACTGGCATTCATCAGCCTGGTCTGGCAAGATACCGACGATTGGCAGGAAATGGAGGATCGGCTGAAGGCGGAAAAGGACTCGCGGGTTTCGGCCAAGGTTTGGGACGCCGCACCGGTTCGGTACTGGGATCGCTGGCACCAACAGCGGCGTCCCCATCTGTTCCGCGTTTCGCTGCAGGCGGGGCCCGTACAGCCGATCACACCGAGTTCGGGGATTCACTTACCGATCAGCGACCCCGGGGTCGGCCACTTCGATATCTCGCCCGACGGCCAGGAGATCGCCGTGGTGGCTGATTCCGACCCGACAGGCGTCGAACCCAATTTGGACATCTATCTGGTACCTGCCGAAGGCGGCCAGGCGCGGAACGTGACGCCGGACAACCCGGCGGCCGACTTCTCGCCCGCTTACAGCCCCGACGGCCAATGGTTGGCCTATTCGCAACGTCAGATTCCCGGGTTTTATGCCGACCGGGCTCGACTTGCGTTGTACCATCGCCCGTCAGCCGACCATCAAGTTGTGACCGAGGACTTCGACCGTACGATCAGCCGAGCGATCTGGGCCTCGGACAGCCGCAGCCTGTACGCTTCCGTAGACGACGCGGCCCATTATCGGATTCACCGAATCGATGTCCCCGGCGGTCAAATTCGAGCGATCACCCAAGAACACAGCTTCACCGATCCCCGATTGTCGGCCGATGGCGATGTGTTGGTTGCGTTGCGACAGAGCTTTACCGAACCACCGACGCTGGTGCGAGTTGATTTGACCAACGGCCAGGCGACCAAACTGTCGACATTCAATGATTCGCTGCTGGCGGATGTCACTTTCGGTCGTTATGAAAGCGTGACGTATTCCGGCGCCGACGACGCCCCGATTCAGATGTGGCTGGTCTACCCGCCCGGTTTCGACCCCGATCGTCGTTATCCGTTGTACCTGCTGTTGCACGGAGGCCCGCATAACGGCATACCGGACGGGTGGCATTTCCGCTGGAACGCCCAGGTCTTTGCCGGCTGGGGATACGTCACGGCTTGGCACAATTTTCACGGCTCCAGCGGCTTCGGCCAGGAATTTGCCGACTCGATCAACCCCTACCAATCCGAGTTGCCTTACCGAGACACGATCGAGGCCGCACGATGGTTTGCGTCCCAACCGTGGATCGATCCCGACCGCATGGGGGCCGGCGGAGGCAGCTATGGTGGATACCTGGCCTCGATCCTGCTGGGTCGAGAACACCCGTTCCAGACCCTGGTGGCCCATGCCGCCGTCTTCAACTGGTACACCCAATACGGCGCCGATTACGGCGCCAGCCGGCGGCGCTTCGGCGAGTTTTGGGAGGACGTGGACCACTACCATAAATCGTCGCCGCATTTCGGTGCGGGCAACTTCAACACGCCCACGTTGGTCATCCACGGCCAACTGGACTATCGCGTGCCGGTGAATCACGGCTTGGAGCTTTTCAACATCCTGCAGAATCGGGGCGTCCGCAGCCGCTTTGTCTATTATCCCGACGAAAACCACTGGATCCTGAAACCCAACAACTCGCTGCATTGGTACCGCACCAAGCAGCAGTGGCTGGACGAATTTCTTCGGTAGGGCCGGGCCGTAGCGTGACGGTGTCCCGTGAAGGACCGTCTAATGCCGGTTGTCGCGCCCTTTCAGGGCTTTCGCCGTATGGCGGCCCCCGGACCCGGGGCGGCGTTCTGCGGCTATCGCCGCGTCGCTCTGCCCCAGGCTGATCTGTTAAGGCCTTTCAGGCCATCCCCGCAACCACGGCTTTCGCCCCCACGGTCTTCGTGGCGTTGAAAGCAGGGTCGGTATGGTCCGTAGCGGATTTCGCCCTCAGGAGGGGTGAGCCTAGAATGATCGCGTACGGTTTTCGCCGCGTAGGGCCGGGTTTAGATGATCCAGCGTCGTTTTCGGCCCGTAGGAGTGGGCTTACAATGATCGTGGACGGTTTTCTCGTCGTTGGGTCGGGCTTAGAATGATCGGGCACGGTCTTCGCCCCGAGGGGGCAGTCACAAATCAGCCCGGGGCAGAGCGTAGCGCCGCCCTGGGTACAAGAGCGAACGCATGGGAAAGCCCTGAAAGGGCGTTACAAACTGTTGGCAAGCCGGATACGCTGCTTTTTCGGTCAGCCAGTCCAAAGTGACGGATGTCAGTGCCTACATCAAGAACCAAGCGAAACACCATGCGCGTATTTCGTTTCAAGACGAATTGCGCAGCCTGTTCAACAGGCATGGGATCGAATTTGACGAACGATATGTATGGGATTAGCTGTCGCGCCCTTTCAGGGCTTTCGGCCTATGGCGGCCCCCGTTCCCAGGGCGGCGCTCTGCGGCTATCGCCGCGTCGCTCTGCCCCGGGCTGATTTGTTACGGCCTTTCAGGCCGCTACCGCAGCCACCCCTTTCGCCCCCACGGTCTTCGTGGCGTTGAAAGCAAGTTCAGCATGGACCGTAGCGGATTTCACCCCAAGGACGGGCGAGCCTAGAATGATCGCATACGGTTTTCGTCGCGTAGGAACCGGGTCTAGATGATCCAGCGTCGTTTTCGGCCCGTAGGAGTGGGCTTACAGCGTCACAAACCGGGCTTGGGGCGAAAAGCGACGATATGTTGCGGATCGGTTTCCAAGTAGGGGCCGCCGATCAGGTCGATGCAGTAAGGGATCGCCGGGAAGACGGCGTCCAAGCACTCGCGGATCGCTCGGGGTTGGCCCGGCAGATTCACGATCAGGCAACGGCCTCGGATGCCGGCCGTCTGCCGCGAGAGGATGGCCGTGGGTACCTTTTCCAACGAGGTCTTGCGCATCAGTTCGCCGAAGCCCGGCATCACTTTTTCACTGACCGCTTCCGTTGCCTCGGGGGTGACATCGCGAGCGGCGGGGCCGGTGCCGCCCGTGGTGACGATCAAACAGCATCGCTGCTGATCGCTCAGCTCGCAAAGAGTGGCTTCGATCCGCGATCGTTCGTCGGCGATCACTCGTGGTACACTCACCCAAGGCGTCGTAAGGGTCTTCTCCAGATATTCCCGAATGGCCGGGCCACCCCGGTCTTCGTACTCACCGCGGCTGGCACGGTCCGATACGGTGACGATTCCGATGCGGATTTCTTCTGACATGTCCGGGTTCGATGAAAGAGGTTTCGAATTCTCAATCGTTTTTCAAGTCTTCACGTCGCTACGTCAAGTCCCCGGCCATCCAGTTTTCGCTTGTTCGACGGCGCCGCGTCAACGTTGAAGCCATCTTGCGAGAATCGCCGATCGAGTTAGAATGGCGAAAATACTTGGATAAACGCCGGAAGAATCAGAGACAAGCCGGATTGATCCAGGCAGATCACTTCTTGCGGAAAGTTGGATTGTGTTTTTTGCGGAACCCGCCTCGACTCCCTACGATCTGAACTTTCGTTTGCTGGGTGTCCGAGTGCGCGTGGTTCCGTGGTTCTGGCTGGTGGCGATGCTGTTGGGCTGGAACGTGACGCAGGTCGGCGACCAGCAGGCGATGTACCTGACCTTGTGGATCGCCGCCGTCTTTCTTTCGATCTTGGTACACGAGATGGGCCACGCCTTGGCGATGCGATACTACGGCATCGACAGCTACATCGTGTTGTATCAGTTCGGTGGTTTGGCCATTCCCGATCGGTATGCGTCCAGCATGGGATTCGGATCGCGGTCGCGGGGCGAAGATCCGATCAGCCAAATCGTCATCTCGGCCGCCGGTCCCGCAGCCCAACTGAGTTTGGCGTTGGCGATCGTATTGGTACTGCGACTGACCGGATTCGCCATGCGAATCGAGATTCCCTACTTGGAATACGTGATCTCGGTTCGCGAAGGCACGCAGATCGAATCGATGCCATTGGAATTGGTGCTTTTTTTCTTGATGTTGGTCAGCGTGTTTTGGGCCTTGTTGAACCTTCTGCCCGTTTATCCTTTGGACGGCGGTCAGATCGCGCGGAATCTTTTCAGCTTGTTTCATCCGGTAGCGGGCATCCAGTACTCGTTGATTCTGTCGGTGATCACGGCCGCCGGTGTTGCCCTGTATGGTTTTTCGCAGCAGCAACCGTTTCTCGGCATCATGTTCGCCCTGTTGGCGTATTCCAGCTTCCAAGTGCTCCAAGCTTATTCGTCGCGCGGCGGGTTCGGTCCGTAGTCCTGCGGCATGCTTTGTGAACTGAGACGATGATCGCGCATTCGTCCCGAAAAAAATTTTGAAAAATTTGTGGAAAACTTGTCGAAAAGCTGTTGCAAAAAAAAAATCGTTGCTTACAACTAACGCTAGCAAGAAAGGAGTTGAATGCCGCACGTGTTCTTTTGCGATTCATTCGGAATGTTTCTGCGACGGAACACCTCTCATCTCGTCGAGAGCGATGCGGCGATCATGCTGTGGGCGAGCTGGAATCGAAAGTTCGGTTTGACCGGAGGCTCGAGACGAAGCTCGCCGAAACCTTGTTTATCGGAGGATGAATAGTGGCCACCAAGAAAGCCGCGCCGAAGAAGGCAGCCAAGAAGGCGCCCGCCAAGAAGGCAGCGTCCGCCAAGAAGGCTCCTGCCAAGAAGGCCCCGGCCAAGAAGGCCCCGGCCAAGAAGGCAGCGAAAAAGGCGAAGAAGTAGGTCGCGAGCCTGGTCTGGAAGCCTGATTCGTCAGGGACTCCAGCAACCCACGGATAACGACGAGACAGAGCCGTCGGGATCTTCGGTCCCGACGGCTCTATTCATTTCTTGGCTTGATCGCTCACAGTACCGGCAGGGACGGTTGAGGCGGTGCGGCGGCGGCCGAAGCCGCCAGATTCTTGACCAGCCGGTAAGCGATCTTCTCGAAGCTGGGGGCGACGTTCGCGTCCGTAAAATTCGCCTCCATCGTGCCCGCGTCGCCATGCTCGCGGATCGCCAGTTGGATCGGTACCTCGCCCAAGAAAGGCAGATCTGATTCCTCAGCCTGTTTCCGAGCGCCGCCGCTGCCGAAAATGTCGTATTTCTTGCCGCAATCCGGGCAAACAAAGCCGCTCATGTTTTCGACGATGCCCAAAACCGGGATGTTGACTTTGCGGAACATGTGAATCGCTTTGATGGCGTCCAGCAGGGCCACATCTTGCGGCGTACAAACGACAACGGCACCGGTCAATGGCAGCAGTTGCGACAGGGTCAGTGCGATGTCGCCGGTGCCGGGCGGCATGTCGATAATCAGATAATCTAAATCTCCCCAATCGGTATCCCGCAGGAACTGGGTCACCGCGCCGTGCAGCATGGGACCTCGCCAGATGACCGCTTCTTCTTTCGGCACCAGCAGCCCCATGCTCATCACGGGCATTCCGTTCTTAAAGATCGGTGTCAAGCGGTTGTTTTCGATCATCGGACGGCCTGACAGCCCCAACAAATGCGGGATACTGGGGCCGTAAACATCGGAATCCATCAGGCCCACGCGGCTGCCCGCTCGTTGCAGAGCAAAGGCCAAGCTGGCGGCGATCGTGCTCTTGCCAACGCCCCCTTTACCCGAGCCGACCGCGATGACGGTTTTGGCTGTCAAACCGATTTCACCCAGCTTCTGAGGAGCGCGCGCATGAATGCGACGATCGATTCGGACGGAACGCAAGCCGGGCAAGGCAGCTTGCAGCTTCTCTGAAAGTGCATCGCACACATCCTGCCAGATCGGTGCGGCCCAACTGGTCAGTTCCAGGGTTAGCGATAAGCGATCGCCATCCAATTGCACGTTCTTGACTTGTTCGAAATCGTGGATGCTGCGCCCGCTTTCAGGATCGCGGAAATCTTTCAAAATGGCTTGCACGTCGGTCAGTTGAATCGGCCCATCGGCCATAATTTGGTTTTCCTTTCTGAATGTGATGACGAATCTGTTCTTCTGATCCCATGCAGGTACCGGCGGCACCGTTGCTGGACTAAACTGCGCGATCTGCGTTGCTCGATCGACGAGTTGGCCAAGGTAACCGCGCCCAAGTCCATTGTCGGACGGACGATCGGCTGGAAGGCGCACTGTCCACGTGGCGAGCGATCCAGCGAGCCAAGCGGTTCAATTCGACCACGCTGCTCACGATATGATGAGCGCCTGCTGTGCGCAACACCGCATCGGCCGCACGATCGAGCGGCGAGACCACGATCACAGAACGCATATTCATAAAACGGTCCGCTTGCTCTTTCAGCCAGCGACACACATCCGGTACCTTGTCGGTAACCGCTTCGACCACCAGCACGCTGGTCTGGTTTTCCCGCAATCGAGCCGCACATTCGGTCAACATCCGAGTTTCGCTGATGGAAACGGCTGCGAGCTGCGGCATACAGCGGAGGGATGCGGCCCATCTGCCGGTCCTTTCACACACGATGATTCGAGCAGACCGCATCGCAGTTTCATCCTCCCTTGTTGGGTGTTGATCGGGACATTGAACTCTGTCAGCACGAGGGTCAGCCCCCTTCTCTGACAGAGCCTCGTGCGTTGTCTAGGCGAAAAATGCGGATTGTGAGCGGCACGCCGCTAGCCGCCGGTTCTGGACGCCGGTTCCGAACGCCGGTTCCGAACGCCAACGGCGGCTAGCGCCGTGCCGCTCATCGCGACCCCAAAATTGAGTCTGGACAACGCACTAGGTCGCCCAGGCCCTCGTCATGGTAGAAGCTGACTAGTGTTTCATCAACCCGGCTGGTCGGGCGTGGGTGGCCGATCGTCCGAGCCCATTTGGAAATGCTGCAGTCGGCGAACGGCGCGCGATCGAGTGATGCCCAGCAAACGCGCCACCTTCGCCTTGTTGCCCTTGGACCGCTGCAGGGCTCGGCGAAACAATTCTTGTTCGACTTCTTCGAGAAAAAGATCCAATTGAATCGACTCGGCCTTCTTACGAGGTCGCGATGCGGTTTGCGCGGCCAATTGCAGCGACTCGGGCAAATCGTCCAGCGTTACTTGGGGGCCAGGCGCTTGGCGACAAGCGGTCGTGACGCATGCCGCCAGTTCATCCAGGTTTCCCGGCCATGCATACTGAAGAAGATGCTCGATGGCCTGTTCGGCGAATGACGACAACTGCTTGCCACCGATCGCGTTTTCGCGCTCGAGAAAATACTGAGCCAGCAGCGGGATATCGTCACGCCGTTGCGAAAGGGGCGGTAACGCGATCTCCAGGGTGCTGAGCGCAAATGCCAAATCGTGACGAAACCGGTCTTTCGAGGCCAGATCGACCAGGCTGTGGCGGGCGGTGGCCACGGTCCGCAGTCCCAATTCGCCAATGCTCAGTACGCCCGCCAGCGCTGCTTGGGCATCGCTCGACAACTGGTCCGCTTCCAACAGCAGCAGCGTTCCGGGCCGTTCCACCTGGAGTTCCGCACAACTGGCCGCGAACGAGGCGATCGTCTGGTTCAACAATTCGGCGTCCAGCAGGTGGCATGCCAGCGGCGCCAATGGGGCGGCATCGCGTTGTCCGCCGCCAAAATGCACGGCACGGGCCACGTGCTCGCGCCCGCTGCCGGGCGGGCCGATCACCAACGTCCGCGAATCGGTCTGAGCCGCCAGACGGATGATCTCTCGCGCCCGGATGATGGCCGGATGCTGGCCGATCACTTGGTCCACGTGGAAATGCTCGCCCAGTTCGGACAGCACTTGGCGTAGTGCCGCATGACGTTCCTCGCCCGGCGCCGTCGGGAACGGCGATTTGGCAGTTTGGGAAACCTCGCTCGCCTCGACCAAAACCAAGACGCCGCACGCCTTGCCATCTGCCGCAGATCCCAACGACAGAAAACGCGCTGAACGCCGTTCCCAAATGCCGTCGGGACGCGGCCAAGCGATCTGCCCACGACAGTCACGGCCCAAGAACACTTCCGGGGGAGGGCACAAGCCGTTCAAAGACATCGGTTCGGGCTCGCCCGGCCGGCCGCTGTGATAATCACAGCGTTTGCCGACCAGCGATCGCGGTTCGATCCGGAGCCAGGCGAAACAAGCCGCGTTGCCATACACGAAACGCCGTTGAGGGTCCAAGACAAAAATGGGCAAGTCACAATCGCCCAACAGGTGGGAAAGAGCGTTGATATTCGATCGTGTTCGCGCCATGAAATTTTGTGCTTAGGATCGGCAAGTGAATTACTGTCGCGTTTTGCGGGAAGGGGTCGGGAGTCGTTTTCGGAGAAAGTATGTACCATGTGGTTGGTCGTTGCCCGAAAACGACTCCCGACCCCGTTCTCGCTGTCAACAAGAGATTTCTGAGCGGCACGGCGCTAACCGGCGACGTGGGCCGAAAAACCGGCGGCTAGCGCCGTGCCGCTCACAAAAACTGCCCCCTTTTCCGAACTCGGGTTTCCAGCTTCTAATATAATGGTAGATGGCGTGTACGTGCAATCCGCGGCGAATCAACGTGACGCCCGCCTCTTGCAGGAAACGTGACATGGTTCATGTGTTAATTCGGGTTTTTCTTCCCCTGGGCGTGATCGCCAGCGGCATCGGGGTGTTTTTCCTGCTGGGCTCAGGCCAGCAGGAAACGCTGCCACCGAGCGACGAGCGGGTGATTCCGGAGGTCGAAACGGTCGTTTTGCACGCTCATCGCGGAGACTTGGAGATCGAAGTGGACGGGATCGTATCGCCGGCCCGCGAGATCCAGGTTGCTGCCGAAGTGGCGGGGACGATCACGATGAAGGACCCGGCCTGCCGTGCCGGCGGCTTCGTCGAAGAAGGTCAATGGTTGATCGAGATCGATGCACGGGATTACCAGTTGGAAGAACGTCGCGCGTTGAAACAACTGGAGCAGTCGCAAGCCGAATTGGACGAGGCCGATGTCGAGATCGCAAGCATCGATGCCTTGATCGATCTGGCGGATCGCAATCTCCAGTTGCAGCAGAACGAACTGGCTCGGCAATTGCGTTTGACCGGCAGCATCAGCCAATCGGAGATCGATCGTGCCAAACGGGAAGTGGTCACGGCCGAAAACGCTCGCCAGACTCTCGAAAATCAGCTCAATTCGGCTCGCGTTCGACGCAGCCGTTTGCAAATCGCCATCGAACTGGCCCGATCGCAACTGGAAAAAGCGCGTTTGGACTTGCAACGAAGCCGTGTCGTGGCACCTATCGACGGGGTGATCGTTCGAGATTTGGTCGAGCAAGGCGATTTTGTGCAGAAGGGAACGCCGCTGTTCACGATCGAGGACACGTCGGCGGTCGAGGTCCGCTGCAATCTGCTGATGGAAGACCTCCATTTGTTGTGGAGCCAGCAGCCGATGCAGTCGGAAGCGGAAAGCTCGGCTCAGCAGGCCTATCAGATCCCACGGATTCCCGCGAAAGTGTACTATCAATTCGCGCGTAGCGACGATCTTCGATTCGCCTGGCACGGCGTATTGGATCGTTTCGACGGCATCGGGTTGGACGAACGAACGCGGACGGTCCCCAGCCGAGTCCGCGTCGATCGTCCTCGACAGGTCCTTCGCGCGGGTGGGAATCGGTCCTCCGACTCGGTTGCCGCCGGTCCGCCGGCGCTGGTTCGCGGCATGTACGTGACGGTCGTACTACAGGTTCCGCAGCAAGAAGTTTTCGTCAAAGTGCCGGATGCAGCGATCCAGCCCGGCAAGCGAGTCTGGCGGGTTCGGGACGGTCGCTTGCAGCAACTCGGGCCCCTGCCCTTGATCCAAGGGGTCACCGAAACGGACGCGAAAGGTCAACGCCGACGGTTTTGGCTCACCCCAGCCTCGCAATCGGGCCTGGAGCCCGGTGACCGGCTCTCGATCACGCCCTTGCAGGGCGCTCGGGACGGGATGCAAGTCGTGGTCGCACCGGATCCTTCCTCGCCATGATCGGCTTGCTTATGATACGTAGCCTGCTGAGCGGTCCGGCGCTAGCCGCCGGTCTTGGTTGCCCAAGTCACTACCGTACGAGCAACGGAACGATCTTCCGTATCAACAATATCGAAATGTCCCCACAGGAGTTGAAAACTCGTGCGAGCTGTCATCCGTTGGGCGATTGAGAATTCGCCGGCCATGAACATCTTGATGCTGTCGATCCTGGTGGTTGGTGCTGTCAGCCTATCGATGCTGCGCCGCGAAATCTTTCCGGAATTCGAACTGGAGATCATCCTGGTCACCGTCCCCTACCCGGGAGCAACGCCAGCCGAAGTCGAAGAAGGCATCTGTCAGAAGATCGAGGAGGCGGTCCGATCGATCAGCGGTGTGAAACGACAGGTCGCGGTGGCTCAAGAAAACGCCGGATTCATGGTGCTGTACCTGGAAGCCAACGTCAACGTGCAAAGAGTATTGAGCGAGGTACGGGCCGAAATCGACCGCATCCCCAGCTTTCCGGATCTGGCCGAGGATCCGGAGGTCCAGCAGTTGACCTTCCGATTGCCGGCGATCCGCGTAGGCTTGATCGGTCCGGACGATGTTTCGATCGAAGCCGAACTGGAACTCCGCCAGATGACCGAAACGCTTCGCAGCGAATTGCTGCAATTGCCGTCGGTCTCGCAAGCCGAACTGATCAACGTCAACGATTTCCAGATCGATATCGAGATCCCGGAACAGACGCTGCGAAAACACGGACTGACGCTGCAGCAGGTGGCTCAGATTGTCCGTCGTGAGAATATCGAATTGCCCGGCGGGACGCTGAACACCGAAAGTCAGGAAGTTCTCTTGCGAGGCAAGAACAAACGCGTGACGGGCGAAGAGATCGCTCGGATTCCGCTGCTGACCACGCCCGGTGGCGTCATGCTGACGGTCGGCGACTTGGGCTTTGTACGGGACGAATTCGAGGATACCACGGCGACCAATCGAGTCGATGGGCTGCCGGCGATGGTGATCGGCATCAATCGGACCTCCAGCGAGGATCTTTTGGCGATCGCCCGCGAAGTGAAGGAGTACGTCGCGGACAAACGGACCCGCTTGCCGCCCGGCTACTCGTTGCGGACCTGGCAGGATGCGTCGATCGATGTCAAGGATCGTCTGGACATGCTGACGCGAAACGGTCTGCAAGGGCTGTTGCTGGTGTTCGTCGTGCTGGCGGTGTTTCTCGAACTCAAACTGGCGTTCTGGGTGGCATTGGGAATCCCCGTCGCTCTATTGGGATCGGGCGTTGTACTGCTAGGGTTCGATCAGACGTTGAACATGCTGTCGATGTTCGCCTTTTTGCTGGTGCTGGGCATCGTGGTGGATGATGCGATCGTAGTCGGAGAGAATATCTACGTGCATCGAGCGCGGCACGAGAGCCTGGTGCGGGCTGCGATCGACGGCACGCGAGAAGTGCTGCCCGCGGTCGCCACGTCGGTGACCACGACGATCATCGCCTTTATTCCTTTGTTCTTCGTGTCGGGAGTAATGGGCAAGTTCATCGCCGTGATGCCGCTGGCCGTGATCGCCATGCTGGCCATCTCGCTGATCGAAAGCACGCTGATCCTGCCCTGCCATTTGGCGCATCGCGACAATCTGTTCCTGCGAGTGATGGGCGTCGTTCTGTATCCGGTAAGATCGCTGGGTACGCTGCTGCGAAACGTCAATCGAGTCACTCACCACGCCGTGCATCACTTTACGGCTCATCGTTACCTGCCCATGCTCGGTTGGTGCTTGAACCACCCGCCGCTTGTCTTTAGCATCGCGCTAGCTCTGTTGATCGCCACCGCCGGTATGGTGCGAGCCGGGATCACGCCCTGGATCTTGTTCCCCAAGCTGGATAACCGCACGATCGAGGCCAAGATCGCCTATCCGGACGGAACGCCCAGCGAGGTGACCGACCGGGCAACGCGACGGCTGGAAGATGCCATCCGACGAATCGACCAGCGGTACGCGCAGCAGGGACAAGGCCTAGTGAGGATCGTCCACCGATCGGTGGGGGAAATCAGCGGGGCAGGATCTTTGGGGCCTGATTCGCGCAACAAGGGCGGACATCTTGGAGCGGTCTACGTGGAGTTGGTCGAACCGTCCGAGCGGGACGTGATCAGCGAAGCCATACTGCAGCAGTGGCGAGAAGAAGCGGGGGACTTCTCGGGTGTCGAGCGACTGACGTTCGGCAGCCCTGAAATGGGACCGGGCGGACGGCCGATCGAGTTCAAGCTGCTGGCCCCCGTAGACCACATGGACCAGTTGGAAGCGGCCGTGGCCATGACCCGCCGATATTTGGCCGGACAGCGGGAGCGGGGCGTGTTCGACATCCGCGATGATTCCTCGCCGGGGAAATGGGAGTACCAGTTGCGGATCAAGCAGAATGCGATCGCCATGGGCATCTCGGCCGCCGACCTGGCCGAGACGGTTCGGGCGGCCTTCTATGGCGAAGAGGTCATGCGATTGCAGCGAGGACGCCACGAGGTGAAGTTGATGGTCCGCTATCCGCGCGATCAACGTCGTTCGTTAAGCGACTTCGAAGCGATTCGAGTCCGCACGGACGACGGGGCGGAACGACCGTTGACCGAATTGGCAGAGATCTCGGTGCAACGCGGCTATGCCGAAATCAATCGGGTCGACCAGATGCGATCCATCACGATCACTGCCGACGTCGATGAAAAAAAGGGCAACGCGTCCAGGATCGTCCGGGGCATGCAGAACGATTTCATTCCGGGCATGCTGGAAGAGTTCCCGGAGGTTCGGGTTCGATGGGAGGGGCAGCGGGAAGAGAGCCGGGAATCGATGGCCAGTCTGTACGTCGGTTTTCTGCTGGCCGTGTTTGCCATGTACTGCCTGTTGACGCTGCAATTCCGCTCGTATTTCCAGCCGTTCATCATCCTGACGATCATCCCGTTCGGCTTCGTCGGAGCCGTCTGGGGCCATGCCTTGCTGGGGTTGCCCTTGACGATGCTCAGCATGTTCGGGATGGTGGCATTGACGGGCGTCGTGGTCAACGATTCCATCGTGCTGGTCGACTTTATCAACAAGCGAATGCGGCGAGGGGTTCCCATCCGTACGGCGCTGTTGGAAGCGGGCAGCCGACGTTTTCGTCCCGTCATGCTGACGACGATTACCACCATCGCCGGTTTGACGCCCCTGTTGCTTGAGACGTCCTTTCAAGCTCAGGTCATCGTTCCCATGGCCGCTAGCTTGTGTTTTGGTCTGATGGCTGCGACGGGCCTGGTGTTGCTTGTCGTCCCGACGTTGTATCTTGTGTACGTTCAACTATTCGCGCCGAAAGTGTTCGACATCAATGTCGATGAATACGAAATCCCCGTCGGCGCTGCGGAGGAAGCAGCCATGGCGCGCACGGCAAAGGCCGTTGGTATCCTGTTGGCGGGACTGGCGATGGGAATGGCGAGTGGCGCCACCGCTACGGCCGTGGCTGCTGATCCGACGGATGCTCCCGTACACCGGGAACGGACGACCGACGTGTGCATCGTGGGCGGTGGCAGTGGCGGAGTGGCCGCTGCCATTGCCGCCGCCCGCGAAGGTGCTCAAGTGATCCTGGTTGAAAGGCAATCCCGGTTGGGAGGCACTGGCACCAACGCGTTCGTGTCCAGTTGGGAGCCAGGTCCGGGTTGTTCGATCGCCGAGGAGTTGTACGAGCGGATGAAGGCCATCGGTGGGGCCGGCGTCGCACGGTCTCGACCGGTCCAGACCAAGGCGCCGATGGGTTTGCTGCTGGTGTCGGAAAACGAAGACGAGGACTACGCCCTGACCCTGGTCCGAGCGCTGCCCGAGGATCCGCAACGGCGACGAGTTCCCTACTGCGTACCGTACCAACCCGAGGCGTTTGACACCGTGGTGTGGCAGGCGCTGGAAGAAACGGGCAATGCGACCGTGATGGATGGTTGCACGTTTTTTCGCGCCGAGGCCAACGCGGCCGGAACTCGCGTCCAATCAATCCTGGTCCGTGACCACCAGGATCGCATCATCCGCATCCGTGCTCGCGTCTTTGTCGACGCCACGGGCGACATCTGGTTGGCGCGGGACTTGGGATGCGAGGTCATGTTGGGCATCGACCCCCGCTCCTTGTTCGACGAGCCTTCGGCGCCTGAGACGGGAAGCTTGCAGTTGAATGCCATCACTCGGTGTTATCGGATCGAGCCCAGCGAGCAACCGGAGCGGGCAGTGCCGCCCGCGGACCAGGTCCCCTTTCCTCGCGCTGCCTTTGTCACCGGCTGGGAGCAGGGCACGCGGATGGTCAACATGATGCCGACGTTGCCCGGTCGAGCACTGATCGATCTGGGGTACGAACAATGCCTGGTCGAAACGGAACCGATCGTTCAAGCTCATTGGCATTGGCTGCAGCAGATCCCCGAGTTCCAACATTACGAATTGCGAGAGATCGCGCCCATGTTGGGGATTCGGGAGAGTTACCGCCTGATGGCCCGTTACGTGCTGACCGAACACGACCTGCGTGCCGGTCTGCCCGGTCAACAGCATCCGGACATCATCGCCGTGGCCGATCATCCTTGCGACGTTCACGGCGCCGGGGGCCATTTGATCGAGGTACCGACGGCCTACGGTGTTCCCTATCGTTGCCTGATCCCTGCGGGCTCGTGGGAAAACCTGCTGGTGGCGTGTCGCGGAGCGGGTTTCAGCCGGATCGCGGCATCCAGCGTGCGATTGCAGCGAACGATGATCCAGTTGGGCCACGCTGCCGGGATCGCCGCCGCTTGGGCCGCTCGTGAAAATCAAGCCGTCGATCGCATCGACGTACCCCTTCTGGTCCAACGATTGGATGCCAAATCCCGATACCCGCTGCATCGATCCTTCGTCATCCCGTAAGGACCGGCCTTACCGCCTCGAAGCGACCGAAAAACGGCGGCTAGCGGCCTGCCGCTCACGAGAAAAGCCGACAGCTAAGCACCCGGCCAGATGTTTCTTGGTGGAATCGGGCGAAAGGGGTCGGGAGTCGTTTTCGGGTGACCCGCTTCCCATGTGGTAGATCGTTGGCCGAAAACGACTCCCGACCCCGTTGTGTCCTGGCTGGGTACTTATTCGCTTGCCGATTCGTCATCTGTATCGTTCTGCAGATGCCGATCCAGGAAATCGATCGCCCCCTGGTAGGCCGGTCGATGGAAGAAT
Source organism: Planctomycetaceae bacterium (assembly GCA_007121535.1). Taxonomy (GTDB): domain Bacteria; phylum Planctomycetota; class Planctomycetia; order Pirellulales; family Pirellulaceae; genus SKKK01. Next base: position 19,595 of record SKKK01000200.1, read on the forward strand.
GTCGTGATGTGGCCATGGTCTGGAATCAAATCGATCTGGACCGCGGCGCCGGCTTGACGCAGCCGTTCCGCCAAGTCCAGCATCCCGGTGCGCGGTACCATCACATCTTGCTCGCCATGGAAGAAATGGATCGGTGGTGCGTCCCCCGAAACGAAGGCCGCCGGCGATGCGACGCGATACCGCTCGGCGAACTCGCGACGCGTACCGCCCAGCCAGTACGCCAGCGCTCGTGTATCGAGTGGCAGGTTGCGGAAATCGCAGGGAGTGCCCCCTGCGACCACCGCTCGAAAACGCACCTTGCATCGCTCCCGGGTATCCGTGATCCAAGGTGGCGTTTCCTCGCTTGCGGCGGCCAATGCTTCCAGCAGCACCATCTGGCCGCCTGCGCTGTAACCCAATCCCGCAATGCGCTGCGGGTCGATCTTGTACCGTGAGGCGTTGCGGTGCAGCCACCGCAGGGCATCATGGCAATCCTGCTGTTGGGCGGGAAAAGGATGCGCCGGCGCCAGCCGGTAGTTGATCGCCATCGTTGCGTAGCCGCGCGCCACCAATTGCGGAACCACGTGGGACATGTGCTGCTTGTTACCCAGCCGCCAAGCGCCTCCATGCACACAAATCACCGCAGGAAAGGGACCGTCGCCCGGCGGCAATTCGATGTCCGCCACCAACTCGATCGCATCGGCGCCCTCGCCTCGTCGCGCGTAGACGACGTCCGGGTGACTTTGGCTGGCGCTGGATTCCAGCGCCAACCCCAACCACGCGACCAAAATGGCTGTAGAACGGATCCGTTGCATGTTCCGGCACTGCATCTCGATTTACTTAACCAACCAACTCGGGTACTTCGAATCCCTCGCGGTATTCGCGTTTCAGGAATTGATTGGCAGTCTCGGCATGTTCGCCGACGAACTTTTCCGTCGCCGGATCGATGTGCAGCATGGGACTCAGGCGGATCTGATCGCTGGTCATCGGAATCCCATGGGCTGCCAGCAATTGTTGCTTGTCTCGCAGCAACCCCTGCCATTGATTGTAAGGATCTGGTACCTGGGCGGCACCCTCGGCCGAGAAGGCGGCTCCCGCCTGGAAGGCGATATTCGCCAGATTGCACCAGCCAGTTGAATCATGACCCACCTTGGCGTCGGACATCAAGATGGACGGATCCTGGCGTCGGACGGCGTCCAGGAAGTTCCGAGTATGCTCGTTATTCCCTCCGCTGCCTCGGAACTCCTTAATCACCTTGCCGGCTCGGTCAATCGCTCGCGCGCGGCCCCGTTGGCCCTCCAGACGTCCGCCTTCGCAGTAGGCGATGTACCCGCTGCCAGGTCCCGGATGCTTGGGATTGCTCTTGGTGTCAGGTCCCGCCGTGATATTGGTCAAACCGATGATAACGGGGATCGAACCCGTGTCGAAATACACGAAATGGACGTTGGGCGTCTCGCCTGCATCGTCCCAGACCACGCGTCCGCCACCGCCCAGGATCCGCACCGGCAATGTGACCTTGTCCAAAAAGACATTGTTCCGCAAGTCGTCCAAGACGTGGACGCCCCAGTTCCCCATCTCGCCGGACCCGGTGTTCCAAACCCAGTGCCAATCGTACTGCAAGCTGGTGCGGTAGATCGGTTCGTCTTGGGCGGGACCCAGCCACAGATCGTAATTCACTTCATCGGGAATCGGCAGCGGCGTCGAACGTCTACCGATCGATCCTCGAACGCCATAGCGATTCACTCGGGCCGCCATGATCTTGCCCAACCCTTGCTCTTCGTGCAAGAACTGCTTGATTTCGGCCTGCATCGGATCCGAACGCTGCTGGACGCCCACTTGGCAAATCCGCTCGTACTTTTCGGCCGCCGCCACTGTCTGCAAGCCTTCCCACTGGCTGTGCGACAAGGGTTTTTCCACGTACACGTCCTTGCCCGCCTGCATCGCCCAAATCGAAGCCAGGCAGTGCCAGTGGTTGGGAGCCGCGATCACCACCGCGTCGATGCCCGGATCATCCAGCATCTCGCGAACATCCACCCAAGTCTTGGCGTCGGGGTAAACCTGACGAGCCCGACCCAATTGCACTTCATCCGGGTCGTTCAGTCCCGCGATCGTCACGCCCGGATGCTTGGCAAACGTGCCCATCAACTGCCGTCCTCGGCCCCCGCAACTGATGAATCCCAGGCGAATCGTCTCGTTGGGCTGAGCCGCGCTCAACATCGGAGCACCCCAGGCCAAAGCAGCACTTGCAGTGATACCAGTTCGTACGAAATCGCGACGAGTCAAAGAACGCATAGTTGAGTCTCCGTATTGGGGGTGTTGTAATGATGACCGCCATCCAGCATTTACCCTAATCGATATTCCTTCCAGGTCAAGACGGCGGGATAAATTGAGGAGATCATCGCCAGTTCGCCGCGCCGGTTCCAACTTGCTCTCTCCTTGGAACAAATGAAGAATCGGCAAACAACCGGATGCACGAGCGAACGCCGGTTGCATGATCAACAAGGCAGGGTTAACATAATCGACTCATCTAGTGCGTTGTCTAGGCGAAAGATGCGGATTGTGAGCGGCACGGCGCTAGCCGCCGGTCCTGGACTCCAACGGCGGCTAGTGCCGTGCCGCTCACTCATCGCGACCCCAAGATTTCGCCTGGACAACGCACTAGCACTCGTTCGCATCCACCCGTTGGAGGAAATTTGAATGACTCTGGAAGAGGCACTTCAGCAACAGCAGGAGCGCGTCGAGCTGCTGATCAAGGCGGCCAAGAAGTATACCTCAGCGCTGACGGCTTGGAAGAAGGCGTGCCAGACCGGGCATGTGGTCAATCTGCAAAAAAACGCTACGTTGGCACAGGAACGTGCCGCTGGATTGGTGGAACCGACGAGCGAGGCGTCAGCCGCCTGGGATTTCGACGTTCGTGCCTACTTGGAAGGCGCCCAGTGGCGCAAGGAGATTCGATCCGTAGCGGCGGCGCGTCACGATTTACGCACGATGGAAGACGACGATCTTTTGATCTCGTCACCGGTGATCGTTCGTGCCCAACCTGGCCGGAACTCGCTGCAGATCGGCAAAGCCAACTGGCCGAATATTCACCCACAGCTTGTCGCTGCCGAGTTGAAACGGCTGCGCGACCGCACCGCGGCGGCCAAGTCTCACGATTTTCTGGAAGCCCTGTATCGCACGTGCCTTCGTTCGACTCGACCCGAGGTTCTGTTCGTCAAGTTCCGCGAGGTCTACGATCGGTGGTGCGACACGCCGGGATACAAGAAAGAGAACCCTTTGCCCGCATTCGCCCAGCAGATTTACGCTTTGGAGCGTTCGGGAATCCGAACCACGAAAGCCGGCAATCGATTTGATATCCAAGGTCCGTCAGGGGATCCGAAGGCAAAAGATATCCTTTCGGTGATCGCCGAGGACGGGCAGACGATCCGCTACTACGGCATCACCTTCCGCAAATAGTCGGGACAGCTTGGCAACGAAGGGAAACGAACTATGCCGATACCCGTGGCTTCCGACGCTTGGCTGGACACGATTCACCGAGAATACCTCGCGGAATATATCAAGAGCGGAGGTTCCACCGTCAAGTTCATCAGCGGCGAAACCGCGACGCTGGCAGACGTACAGGCTCGTTTGCATTCGCTCGCTCAAAACGAAAACTATTTTCACGTTCATCTGGATGCGGCTCAAACCCTGCCCGATGACAAGAGGCCCGATTTGCATCGTATCGATCGCTTTTTCTTCGCGGTCACGGAATCGGTGGACTGGGGAGCGAAGACGACCGAAGAGGCCAAGAGGTATCTGGACAGCCGAGGTGTCGTCATTCAACCTGGCCGGGCGCTGAACGATCTGGACGGCATCGCTGCGGATAACGGGCGCACGCCCACCGATCTGATCAACCAGTTTCAACGCGAACTGGTCACGGGTTACATCAAGGACCAGGCCATGGCGTTGGAGTTCCGCACGGCCATCAGCGCTCTGGTACGAGCCCAGTTGTTGCCGGACACGATGACGCCAACAACCGAGGAGGTTTTGCTGAAATGGTTCGCGGGCCGCACCATGCCGGGAGCGGCTGCGGCGTTGAAGAAGATCCATATTTTCGAACGGATCACGCGTGCCAACGCCCGTCACATGCTGGCATCCTTCTGCCGCTGGCTTCCCCGCGCCGGGCATGACGGCTTGGTCGTGACGCTGGACTTCCGACCGTACGAATACAAGAAGCTGGCGCGTACCCGGCGCCAGGCGGATACGCTCGATCGGTTGCGGGAAGCCATCGCCGCCCGCGCCTCGTGGGACCGCCTGGATGCCATCTTGGCGGAAGACGCCGCCGAGCCGACGGTTTCCTACAGCGATCTGGCTTTCATGCAGATGCTGGCACAATTGCGCCGCTTTATCGACGAGATCGATTGGTTCGAGCGTTTCATGCTGGTCGTCCTTACCACGCCTCGATTCTATGACGGCTCGTCGCCACGCAACTACTGGGCCTATGACGCCCTGCAATCACGAATCGGCTTGGAGGTTCACGACGTGCAACGCGCCAATCCGACAGCCGCCTTGGTCCATCTGGGAGGTGCGATATGAATCGGGAAACCGTCACGGCTCGCAGTGCCATCGAAGCTTTGCGAGCAGGCGTGCCCAGCCGGCACGCCGTCAGCCAACTCGGGACGACGCAACACGCGATCAAGGACGACTTTCAAGCCGCTCTGGAATGCGTGGCTGCCGGCCGGGCCACGGAACCGCTGGTCGTCTCCGCCGACTTTGGCAACGGCAAATCCCATCTCTTGGAATATTTTCAGGACATCGCCGAACGCGAACACTTTGTCACCAGTTATACGGTCGTCAGCCCGGAGATGCCGTTGGGAAACGAGCACGTCGTACTCAAAGCGATCGCCGAAGCCGCCCGTGCGCCAGGTAGGACGGGCAAAGCGATTCGGGAAGTCGCCACCGACCTGGACGCGAACCCCGCCGCCTTGGCCGGCTTGCGACAGTGGGCGGACAACGCGGATATCCACGACCGTTTTCGAGCGTTGCTGCATCTGTACGAGGAGTTCCGTGCCGACGAGGAACTACGGGCGCAGATCCTGGAGGACTTCGAGGGAAAACCGTTGGGCAAGACGATCATCCGGCAGAGATTGAAGGAGATCGGCCAGGCGGCGGCCTATGACCTGGCTTCCCCGAGGAATCCGTTGTTGGCTCACGATCGGCTCCGCGTACTGGCTCAGTTTTTCCGCGTCTGCGGTTGCCGAGGGATCGTCGTCTTTTTCGACGAACTCGAACGCATGGCGCGATTTTCGAAGAGGCAGCGGATCGGTGGTTATGAAGAGATCGGTTGGTGGCGACACATCGCCAAGACGGATGGATCGGCGATCCTGCCTGTCTTTGCGATGACCACCGGTTTTGTGGAAGAGAACGTTACCGGCAACCGGCAGGACGAATTGCAGTTTGCGGGCGGCGGATTCGCCGTCAAGGACGACGGACAGCCTCAGTATGGCCGGCTCGGCATCGAGTTGCTGAAGGCCGATCCCGCGAAACTCGAACGCCCCACCCCCGAACAGGAAGAGGAGGTTCGTTACCGCATCAAGGCCATCTACGAGCAGGCTTACGGCGTCACCGTCCGATCGCTGTCCACGCCGACCACCGATGCTCACAGATCCATTCGATGGAAGATCCGGCGCTGGATCACCGAATGGGACTTCATGCGTTACGATCCTTCTTACATTCCCCAAGTCGAAGGTGAAGATATCGCGTTCAGCAACCTGGAAATCCCGGACGCCGAGATGGAACGGGAGAATAACGATTCGTAGCATCGTCCCGCGCAGAATTGAGCGGCATGGCGCTAGCCACCGGTACCGCTCCTGCAAAGAGCGGCATGGCGCTAGCCACCGGTCCCCTTCCGGCAATGAACGCCATGCCCCTACCCACCGACGCCCTTCCGATAAAGAAGCCACCGGTAAAATGGCGTTAGCGACCGGTGCGCCAGATGCCAGATATCCGAAAGCTACAGGTTTGCCGCTGGCGTGAAGACCCGTGCCAGGAAAGTTACATGGTCGTACCCTATCGAAAACCGCAGACCAAACCGGAGGACGGGTGCGCGGCCTATCTGGACGTGATTGCCGGCCAGGGCGGCGTCTGGCTGGGGGCCCTGTTGCTGCTGGACCGTTGCGGCCGTCCCCTGGAGTTCGCCCACAACCGCACGGCTCCGCCGGGCGGCTGGATGTGGCCCGCCGATCTGGAAGCCGGAGCTTGCGTGGCCGCCATCGCGCACTCGTTGTTCGACACCTGCCGCCGAGACCCGGACCTGGTGGTGTGTCAACACACTCTCGGCCCACGCGATTATCTGCGAGCGGAAATCGCCCCTTCGATTCCGATGCTCGTCGTTTGGCCGGCTGCGGACGGTCGGATTCAGCGGGACTGGGTGAACGATCCGCCGACACAAGGAATGCGAGCCCATGGGCTGGCGCCGGAACTGGAGGCACGGGGGTTCCTGTTCGAGCCCTTTCGCAGAATCCGTCGCGGCCTGCGGGAATTGTATCCCGACGATTTCACAGCAGACGACACCGACGAATTGATGGAAGACGAAACCGATGATTCCCTGCCGTAAAGGTCCCAGAGCGACCCCCGGCCAGTTGATGATCGCACCGTGTTTGCGAGTTGGCGCGACGATGCGACTTGCGTCGTTCGAAGTCCACAGCTCGCCGTCCACCAGTCACGACATCGGATGGTTCGAAGCGTGGGATGCTCCGGCCACCGGGCGGGATGCATCCGGCGAAGGAAGCACGCACAGTGCGGAACGGTGGGAGCGGAACGATCTGCTGCTGCGCCTTGCCGTCGCGTTGCAGGCACCACCTCGGCTGTTCACTGACGAAGACGGCCCCCTTCGCTGGCACGCGCCGTTGGCGCCTTATCAATGTCACGGTGTTGAAACGCTCTTGACGCGTCGCCAGGTTCTGCTGGCCGACGACATGGGTTTGGGCAAGACCGTGCAAGCCAGCGCTGCGCTGCGGATCCTGTACTTTCGCGAGGGGATCAAGTGCGCGCTGGTCGTCTGTCCCGCGTCGCTGGTCCATCAATGGCTTTCGGAGCTGCGAGTGTGGGCGCCCGAATTGATTGTCATACCCGTCTCGGGGACGCCAGTCGAGCGAAGCCGATTGTGGCGGATGCCCGCTCACGTCCATCTGGTGGGATACGAAACGCTGCGCGGCGATGTGCTGGACCTGCACAACTCGCCCGTCCTGCGCAAACGCTGGGACGTGGTGTTGTTGGACGAAGCGTCACGGATCAAGAACCGAGATTCCGGCGTTTCGCAAGCCTGTAAACGGATTCCCCGCGATCGGCGCTGGGCGCTGACCGGCACACCGCTGGAAAACTCGACAGAAGATCTCGTTTCCCTGCTCGACTTTTTGCTGGGCGAACCCGGCGAGACGACATCGCACCACCGCGCGACGGACATCCGTTCGACGCTCAAGACGCTGCAGCTCCGCCGCAAGAAGAACGAGGTGTTGCCCGATTTGCCGCCGCTCAGGATCGAGGAACTCACGTTGGAACTCGGACCTCGGCAACGCGAAGCGTATGACCGCGCAGAACGGGAAGGCACTCTGAGACTGCGGCAATACGGGCCTTCGTTGACCATCACCCACGTTTTGGAACTCATCTCACGGCTCAAGCAGATCTGCAACGCAGAACCGGTCACCGGCGAATCCGCCAAGATGCAGGACATACTGGCACGATTGGCAACGTTGGTAACCGAGGGGCATCGAGCGCTCATCTTCTCGCAGTTCATCGATGATGTGTTCGGCGTGGACATGATCGCCCGCGTCTTACGAGTCTTTCACCCGTTGACATTCACGGGCGCCATGTCCGCCAAGCAACGACGCGAAACCCTGCGCGTCTTCCGATCCGACCCGCGTCACAAGGCGATGATCCTTTCCCTCCGCGCCGGCGGAGTGGGCTTGAATCTTCAGTCAGCGTCCTACGTGTTCCACATGGACCGTTGGTGGAATCCGGCCATCGAGGACCAGGCCGAAGGCCGCGCTCATCGCCTGGGACAGCCGTATCCCGTCACGGCCTTTCGCTACGTATGTGCCGACACCATCGAAGAGCGCATCGAGTCGATCTTGCGCGACAAACGTCACCTCTTCAAACAGTTTGTCGACGACGTCACCTTGGACCTGAAAACCATGCTGACCGCCGACGAAATGTTCGGTCTATTCGGTCTCCCCGTTCCCCACAAAACGCGACCCTAATCCGGGACCCTGACCGAATGATTTGGGAATCATTTGGGAATCATTTGGTGCCACCCACTTAGGCTCTCCGGCTCCCCACCGGTCCTGCACCGGTGGGAGCCCGGTTTGGAAACTAAGCCCACCCCCATCCTTTCCCTCTTCCTTTTGGCCCAATAGCGACCCTGCGCCGGTGGCGGGCGCCAGTGTGGTGGCGCGAGGCCGGCGTAGTTGCCAAACTTCGCCTCCACCGGTGCAGGACCGTTAGGCGGGGCCGAATGCCCTACCAGGGGGTCACGGGGTCAGGTCTTGACATTTAACTTTTCCGGCAGAAAGACTCGCCACAAAGCTGAATGTCAAGATCTGACTGTAAACGCAACAAAAAGTTAAATGTCAAGACCTGACCCCGAACTCACGCGATTGGGACGACCAAGCCGTGATGCAGGAAATCGCCTGGAGGATGAGCCGTGGAGCAAGCTGATCCGTTGCGCCGGGTCATCGATGTCTTGGAGGATCAGCGCATCGTGTATCCGCTGGTGGGTTCCCTGGCGGGTCGGGTCTCATTCGTGTCGATTTGCCGCGTGGTGCGACCGTTCAGCGTTCGGGACGGAGGCGTTTTGGGCGGCCAGGGGGACGTAACGTGGATTCCAATCCCAGCCGCTTCGCCGTGGCCTGCTGCCAGACCGTTTCGCCGAAGGGAGTGCCAACCTGGGCGCTCCGCCGCAATGCCTTCCATTCCGCCTCCGTCTCGGCTTGAGTGACATACTTCAGCCAGTTCTGGCCGGGGCGGAGAGGCGATTTTGCGCGACAAACGTCACCTGTTCAAACAGTACGTCGACGACGTCACCTTGGACCTGAGAACCATGCTGACCGCCGACGAAATGTTCGGTTTGTTCGGTCTGCCCGTTCCAAATAAAATGCGATCCGATCGGCATCCGGTGGGTGCGGCGCATGCTCTTCGGCTCTCGGACCGAGCGAACCGATGAAGTCGACAACCAAGAGGATCGACGAACTGGAAACGCGATCGTCGTGGCTACGCTGATTTTCGGTCGGAATTTTGGGAGAAGTCGAGCTTAGCCTTGCTCTCTCGCGCCGGGTTTCAGGCCGTGGTGGCGCAACAGGGCGTGAAAATTGGGGCGCTGCATGCCTACGCTTTCGGCTGCGTGAGTCACATTCTGGGCGCAACGGCCTAGTGCGGCGGTCAGGAAACGACGTTCCAGGCTTTCCACCACTTGCCGTTTGAAGGTCTTGAATTCGTCCCAGGTCCGCGGCAGGTCTGTGCTGGACAACGTGCGTTTGGATTCGCGGATCTCCAGCGGTAGGTGTTCCAGTCCGATCTGGCTTCCGCCGTACAGCACCGCCAATCGCTGGACGATGTTCCGCAGCTCGCGGACGTTTCCGGGCCAAGGATAGATCTCCATCTGCTGCAAAGCCCGGGGAGTAAAAAACGTCGATTGCAATCCCATTTGACGCGAGAATTCGTCCAGGAAGGCCGTCGCCAGCAACCGGATATCACCGGTCCGCTCCCGTAACGGGGGCAACGTCACAGGAACCACGTTCAGGCGGTAGTACAGGTCGGCGCGGAACTGGCCCACTTTGACCATCTGGCCGAGATCCCGGTTGGTCGTGGCGATCAAGCGGATATCCACCTCGCGCTCGGCCGTGTCGCCCACTCGCCGGATCAATCGGGTTTCCAGTACACGCAGCAACTTACCTTGGGTCTCCATGCTCAGGTTGGACACTTCGTCCAGCAACAGCGTCCCGTGATCGGCCGCTTCGAACAAGCCCTTCTTGGTGGCGATCGCCCCGGAAAACGAACCCTTGACGTGCCCGAACAGCTCGCTCTCCAGCAAGGTCGGGGCGAGCGCCGTACAGTCGCAGCCCAACAGAGGCGCATCGCAACGGTGGCTGAGCCGATGGATCGCGCGGACGGCCAACTCTTTTCCGGTGCCGCTTTCGCCGGTCACCAGGACCGTGGCTTCGGCCAAGGCGATCCGCTCGATCAGTTCGAATACATCGAGCATGGCAGAGCAGCGCGCGAGCATGCCTTCGAAGCGGGGCCATTTCGACCGTCCATGAGCGTCCGATTCCCGTGGTACCGCCGTGCCGGCCGGTGTCACACGGTCTACTGCCGCCCGCAGTTGCTCAGCCGAACAGGGCGCGACCAGATAGTCGGCGGCTCCTTCCCTGATCGCCCGGATGGCAGTCTCAACCGTCTGATTGCGGCTGACCAGTATCACGCTCGTCAAGTTGTCCCTGGCCTTCAGTTGACGGACGAGGGCGACAGGTTCCGGTTCCGGGGACAAGAGCACGGCGATGACCAGATCGAAGTCATCCGACGTGTTTGAAGGGACCTCGCCAACGCTCAGCTCTTGCCACTGAACGGTGTGACCGTCGGCATCCAGCATGTCTTGGTATCGTCCGGCGGTATCGGGTTGCTGGACAAGCAGCAAAATTCTTCGTGGGATACTCACGTTCCGGCTCCAACGCTTCTGTCGCCACCCGTCGCGCCATCCGCCACGGCGGGCAGAGCGATCGTAAAGGTCGTTCCTTTCCCGGGGTCGCTGTCCACTTTCAGGGTACCGCCATGCTGATGCACAATGCCGTAACTGACACTCAGCCCCAGCCCGGTCCCTTTTCCCACCGGTTTGGTCGTGAAAAAGGGCTCGAAAATCCGATCCAAGTCCTTCCGTTCAATGCCACAGCCGGTATCCGTAATGTCGATGACGACGCGATCGTCGGCGGTCGAGGAACTGACCAGCAACGTGCCTCCGTCGGGCATCGCTTCACAGGCGTTCAGAGTCAAGTTCAACAGGACCTGTTGCAGTTGATTGCGGTCCGCGTTGATCAACGGCAAATCGTCGCCCAGGTCTTCGACCATGTAAATGTGCTGAAAAGCTTCGCGTTTGCCCAGCAACCGGAGTGTCTGGACGATCAACTGGTTGATGTCCAGCGGCTTTTGGACGAACGGCGTCTCGCGGGCGAAATCCAGCAGACCACGCACGATTTCGCGGACCCGTTTGGTCTCGCGGATGATCAATTCCAGATCTTCGCGGTCCTGGTCGTCCATGTTTTCCTTGTCGCGCATCATGTCGGCAAAGGCCAATACGCCCGTCAAGGGATTGTTGATTTCGTGTGCGACGCCTGCTGCCAGACGGCCCACCGAAGCCAATTGCTCGCTGCGCCCGACCTCCATTTGGGTTGCCAGCCGCAACAGTTCCTCACGTTCGGCCACCGCCTGAGCCATGCTATCGACCGCCCGGCACAGCGTTCCCATTTCGCCGGGCGGACGGATGCCCACCCGGGCGGACAGGTCCCCGCCAATGATTTTTTGGGCCATCACCACGACGTGGCGGATCGGCGCCAAAACCAGGGCGTTGGCCATGAACAACAGGATCAGGCTGGCTGCGGTCGCCCCCAGGATCAACGTCATGAACACCGCGCTGATCACGTTCAATTGGTGGGTGAACGGAGCTTGAAGCAGCCCGACGTACAACACGCCGATCACCCGGCCCGTCGGGTTGCGGATCGGTTCGTACGCCGTGATGTACCAGTCGTTCACGACAAAGGCCGGGTTCACCCAGGTACCGCCCTGGTCCAAGACCGTTTTGCTGACGGCAGCGCTTAAACGCGTGCCAACCGCGCGGCTTCCGTCGTCCATGGTGACGTTCGTGGCGATCCGCAAATCCCCCTGGAAGATGGTCACCGTGCCGATGTCTCGCCCCCGGTAAACCTCGTGCGGGAACACTTCCTGTTTGATCTCGTCGACGATACCGTAGCGCCGGTTGAGCAAGGTGCCGCCGTACAAAATGGCAGACAGTTGTCCGGCAGCATCGTACAGCGGGACCGCCGAAGCGACAACCATACCCTCGCGGCGCACCGTCTCCCGGGTGGGTCGCGCCGCGGATGTGGGGACGAGTTCAAAGCGAGCCAGATCGGCCAGCTCCGGCCGCTCGGCTGCCAGCCGATCGGGCGAAAAAAGGACCGTCCCACCGGCGGCTGCGCCGCTGTCGAGCACACGGTGGATCAGGGGATCGTCTGCCAGGCTCTCGCCGCGGATCCTGCTGTTGGCCCGGAAAAGCACCCGCCCCGCCGAATCCAGGAAAATGACAAAGTCCAATCCGCCCCCCCGGCGGATGTCGTCCAACAGCGCGCCAAATTGCTCCGTATCGTGCTGGAGTATCGATTCGCTCAGACGTGAGTCGCGAGCCGAACCGCTCAAAAATGCTTCGATCAAATCGATGCGTTTGCGGTACGCTGCACGCGCCGAATTCAAGTTGCGTTGGACCCGCGTCTGCACCTCGGCCAACCATACCGAACCCAGATACCGCAGGGCGATGATCGACAGCAGCGAGTTCGTAACCAGAATCACGGCGACCGCAATCGTGGTCATCTTGAAGCGGATACTCATCCCTGTCCTCCCCCTGCCCACCAAGAGCAAAGTCCGGCACCATACCTCCAGCATACCGCGCGATGCGAAAGTTGCCAGCACGTGGATTGTCACGCTGCGCAAAAACAATCTCAACCACCGGGCGACTTGCGCGAATTCGCCGAAGACCTGAAAGTGATCCGGATTAGCCGCGGGAAACGCGGTGCAGGATGTTTCCTTGTTTGTCATGGACGGTGACTTCCAGGGGCATCTGTCCGGGCAGGCTGTGGGTGGCGCAGCCGAAGCACGGGTCGTAGGCCCGGAAAGCCATCTCGACCATGTTCAGCAGGCCCTCGGTGGCTACCTGCCCTTTGTGGATCAGGTTTTGTGCCGCTTGTTTGACCGACATCGAGATCGGGGCGTTGTTATTGGTGGTGCCGACGATCAAGTTGACACCGGTCAACAGACCGCGCTCGTCGGTGGTGTAATGGTGGGTCAGCGTCCCGCGCGGCGCTTCGACGCTTCCCACGCCTTCGGTCGGAGTTTGCGTCGGCAGCACGCGGTACTCGCGGCTGGTGATCTCCGGGTCCGCAGCCAACTCCAGCCAGCGTTCGGCGGCATACAGCAACTCGATCAGCCGGGCCCAGTGTGTGGCCAGTGTGTGATGGACCGGTTTGCCCCCCAAGACCTCGTAGAACTTGCCGTACTCGGCCTGTGCCAACGGCGTTGCCATCCCATCGGCGGCGTTCAAACGCGACAGAGGCGTGGCCTTGTACACGCCCGAATCCACTCCGTCGACCAAGCCTTTCCAGCCGATCTGCTTGAGGTACGGGAACTTGAGGTAACTCCAGGGTTCAACCCGCTCGGCGATATATTGGCCGTAGTTCCGGGCGGGGTACTTGGCATGCTGCTTGCCGTCCGGGCCGACCACGCGGATATTGCCATCGTAGAAGTTCACGCAGTTGTCCGCGTCGACGGTTCCCATGTTGTAGGTGCGATGGATGTACGTATCGCCCAGGATCAGACGGAGATAGGCGCTATTCTTCAGGACCACTTTGTCGAACAATTGCAGCGAGAACTTGGCGAATTCCAGCGCATCGCGGCCCGCCTGCTCGATCTCCTGCCGTTGCTGTCCGGTGATTCCCCGGCTGACGCCGCCAGGCAATCCCCAGTTGGGATGCACGCGTCGTCCGCCGATCATCTGCAGCAGTTCGTGCCCGACGCGGCGCATTTTGAGAACCTGGCCTGCGATGTCCATTCCCACTTTGGCGACCACCCCCAGAAGATTTCGTTCCGCAACGGGCGCGGTCGGCCCGACGACGAAGTCCGGAGCGGCTAGCGCGTAGAAATGCGTCGTGTGGTCGGTCACGTAGAAGATGCTGTAGAACAATTCGCGCAGCTTCTTGGCCGCTGGCGGCGGTTCGACATGGAATAGTGCGTCCAACGCTTTAGTCGCCGCCATGTGGTGGGCCTCCGGGCACACCCCGCAGATCCGGTTGGTCAAGTTCGGCATGTCCTCGGCGGGCCGCCCCAAGCAGAACCGCTCGAAGCCGCGCAGTTCCGGGATCTGCAGATAGACGTTGGCCACGTCGCCTTCGTCGGTCAAGAAGATATCGATCTTGCCGTGGCCTTCCAGCCGAGTGACCGGATCGATCGAGATCCGCCGGTGTTGTGTCGCGGTTGTCATCTGTCAGTTTCTCCTGGATGCTGCTCGGTTGCCGTCTCCCGTTTTTCCAGCTTGCGGCGCCGCAGCGCGCTGGCTGCCAGGCTGAAGCGGTAAAAGCTGCCGACCGGATCGGGAATTCCCTGGTGGATGATCCGGTCGACTTCTTCGGGATCGTTCGAGTCGATGACGGACGCTACGGCGCTCATCAGTCGGGCCCCGCAGTCTCTCACGCCGTTATTGGGTCCGTAGCAGCCGATGCACGGCGAGTTCACCTCGGGGCAGCGGGCGCCGCAGCCGGCGCGGGTGCTGATCCCGCAGCACAGGATGCCCTGTTCCAGCAGGCAGGTCTCCTCGTCCGGCCAGACCTGCCACGTGCGTTTGAACTGTTTGATGCGCTTCTCGGAGCGTTTACGTTTGCATTCGTCGCAGACGCTGGTGTCGGCGCCGATCACCGAACCGGGTTCGGGCAGTTTGTTTTCCAGGATCGCCGTCACCGCGTCCCAGATCCGTTCCGCTTCGGGCGGGCATCCGGGCAGGAAATAGTCTACCGGCACCATCTGTTCCAGCGTATGCACGGAATCGTAAAACACGGGCAGATGCAGCGTACCTTCGGGGACGGGCGTCTCGCGTTGCGGACGCTGGCCCTGTGGGTTTTCCGTCGAGGGGGTGTCGTGATAGACGGTCTGGAAGACTTCCTCCCGGTTGGACAGATTGGCCAGGCCCGGGATGCAGCCTTCGCAGGCGCACGACCCGAAGGCCACCAGGACCTTGGATTTCCTGCGCAGCAGGTGCGCCATGTGTTCCTGCTCGCTGGTGCGGATGCTGCCGTTGAACAGGCACACGTCGATCGCGCCGTCTTCCATCGCTTCCACGTCGCGGACCTTGGCGTCGATCACCACCGGCCAGAAGACGATGTCGAACGCGGCGGCCACGTCCAGAATTTTCTCGTTCAGGGCCAGGACGGCGATTTCGCAGCCGCCGCAGGAGGCCGCCCAGTACATGGCCAGTTTTCCCTTGCCATTGGCGGCCGGGGCCGCTCCGCCCGCATTGGATGGATTCATCGCACCACCTCCATCGCCCGTTCGTGTTCCAGCACAATCGCCTGCAACGCTTCGCTTCGCTCGCCGTTCTCTTCCCAATTCGCCGACCAGTTCAACGGGCCCAACTGCCGCACCTTGTCGGTCAGATCGGCCACGGTCTCCGCGAACAGATCGCCCTCGGAAGCCGAGATCCACTCCAGCCGCACCCGGTCGCGTTCGATGCCAAAGGTATCCAGCAGTTCGAGCAGCATGCGATACCGCCGCATCGCTTTGTAGTTGCCTTCCTTGTAATGACAATCGCCCGGGTGGCAACCGGCGATCAGCACGCCGTCGGCGCCTTGGGCCAAGGCATGCAGGACGAACGTCGGATCGACTCGCCCCGAACACATCACGCGCAACGGCGTCAGGTTGGGCGGGTACTCTTTGCGGCTGGTGCCGGCCAGATCGGCGCCGGTGTACGAACACCAGCGGCAGAGAAACCCCACCAGCTTCGGTTCGAATTGCGTATCGGCCATGTCGTTCCTCTCCTTCACGTCAAAATGCCGTCGAGTTCGGCGTAAATCTGCACGTCTTCAAAGCCTTTTTGCCGGGCAGCTCCGGAGGGGCACGTGACCACGCACGTGCCGCAACCCTTGCACAGTTCTTCGATGATCAGCGAGATGTCGTGTTGTTCGTCGAATACGATCGCCGAGTACGGGCAACTGGTGATGCAAGTCTTGCACCGGCTGCACCGCTCGGGGACGATTTCCGACGTGATCGGTTCCAGGACATACTTTCCCCGGTCTGCCAGGGACAGGGCGCACGCGGCGGCGGCTGCGCCCTGGGCCACCGAATCGGGAATGTCTTTCGGGCCTTGGCAGGCACCGGCCAAGTAGATGCCTTCGGTGGCGGCTTCGACCGGGGCCAGCTTGGGATGCTTTTCCAGGAAGAAATCGCCTTGCGAGCAACTGAGCGAGAACAACCGGGCCACGTGATCCGAATCGGCGCCGGGCTGCAGCGCCGCCGACAGGATGACCATGTCGACTGGCAGCCGCCGGGTCAGGCCCAGCAGGGTGTCTTCGCACACGACCACCAACTTGCCCTCTTCCTCCTCGGTCTCGGCCACGTCAGTCACCTCGGCCACCTTGCCCCGGATGAACTGGACCCCTTCATGCAGCAGCCGCTTGTAGAATTCCTCATAGCCCTTGCCGGGCGTCCTCATGTCGATGTAACAGTTGTAGACCTCCGCGCCGGTCTTCTCCTTGACCAGATGCGCGAACTTCAGCGAGTACATGCAGCAGACGCGCGAGCAGTACTCGTGGTAGTGTTCATCCCGGCTGCCAACGCAGTGGATGATCGCCACGGACTCAGGCGGCTGGCCCTCGGAGGTCAGGATCTCGCCGTTGGTCGGGCCGCTGGCGTGGCTGATCCGCTCGAAGTCCAGCGCGCTCATCACGTTCTTCAGCCGCCCGTACCCGTAGCGGGCGATCTGCCGGCCATCGAATACCTCGAAGCCGGTCGCCACGACGATCGAGCCGACTTCGATCTCCCGGAAGGTGTCCTGCTGGTCGAAGTCGATGGCTCCTGCGTCACAAAACGCCTGGCACGCGCCGCAAGCCCCGGTCTGCAGCCGGATGCAATGTTCCGCGTCGATCACCGGCTTGTGCGGTACGGCCTGCGCGAACGGGATATAGACCGCAGCCCGCTGAGATAACCCCTCGTCGAACTCCGAAGGGATCGGCCGAGGCGTGTGCGAAGTCAACCGGTCGAACTCGACCGACCGCGAGTGGGCCGGACAGACGACCTGGCAAGCCCCGCAGGCGATGCAGATGGGCGAATGGGCGTCGTACGGCGGGCTGACTTTCTTCTCCACGCCCCGGTGCAGGAAATTGATCGCCCCGACGCCCATCCGCTCGTTGCAAACCCGCACACACATCCCGCACAGGAAGCAATCCGAATCCTGTTGGGGAAACCGCGACCGCGTGATCCCAAAATGCCCGGCCAAGTCCCGGATCGCCCGGACCTCGGGGCAGCGGGCCAGCAGCAGTTCCAGCATGATCTTGCGAGTCCTCACCACCCGGTCGGTGTCCGTCCGGACCGACATGCCGTCGGCGGCGGGGTAGACGCACGAGGCCTCGATGCTCGAACCACGCGGCCACTGCAACTCGACCAGGCAGACGCGGCACGCGCCGTAGGGCGTCAAGGACCTGTGATGGCAGAGCGTGGGAATCCAGATCCCCAACTTTTCCGCCGCCTGCAGAACCGTCGTGCCGTGTTCCACGTCGATCTTCTTGCCGTCAATCGTCAGACTCACCATGATCCTGAATCCTCATCCTAGGGCCCGCCGGTATCCAGCGCGGCGATGATTTCGGAATCTCTCGTATAGTCGAACCGCAGCCCCACGTCGGGACGGCTGCCGAGAATCATCCGCAAGG
The DNA here is from genome assembly GCA_007121535.1 of Planctomycetaceae bacterium. Classification (GTDB taxonomy): domain Bacteria; phylum Planctomycetota; class Planctomycetia; order Pirellulales; family Pirellulaceae; genus SKKK01. The sequence continues at coordinate 37,276 of SKKK01000200.1, forward strand.
TCTCGGCGATGTCGCCCAACGGCTTCCGGTCCGGATGGCTCAGTTGGAACACGGCCCGCACCGTGGTGCCGCGTCCGGGCTCGGAGATCAGCTCCAGCGCGCCGCCGCTTTCCCGGGCCGCCTGGGCCAGCAGAGGCAAGCCCAAACCCACCCGGCGGGTCGTCTTGGTGGTGAAGAACGGGTCCAATGCGCGCTGGCACCATTCGGCGTCCATCCCGCGCCCGTTGTCCTCGATCTCCAACAACATCTGATCGGTGCCCGTGTCTTCATGAATCAAGATCCGGACGCGGTCGGCCGATGCGCTCAAGGCGTTTTCTACGATGTCCAGCACGTGCAGCGACAGATCTTCCATCTCCAGCGATACCCTCCGTCCGCCTTCCCGGCGCAGCGCTTTGGCAAATTCCTCTAAGCTGGCACGTTCCACCAACAGCGACGTGCGGCTTCGGCCGATATCGCCCAGTGAATGCGCATCCGACGACGTCACGACCGGGTAGGAACCGTATCGCCGGACCGGCGACCGTCGCGAGACTTCCACGGCGTCCAGCCTGAGCCCGGCGGGAATGAACCCCAGATGACCGACCAGCCCGAAACTGGGCCGGTCGATGTGCGCCGCGACGGCCAGGCCACGGAAACAGTGGATCGCGTCGACCACCTGCTCGACGCTCAACGTGGTGGCGCCGGCCAGCAATCGGGCATTCGACCCGACGGGCTGGTCCCACGAGTCGACGATGGTTTGACGGCCGAAGGCAGCTTCCTCGTTCGTCCCCGGCAGATGTTCGTCGACCACCGTCTGGATCCCGGCCAGATCTCTTTCGGTTTCGAACAACCCGAGCACGTGGACCTCCTCGCAGGTGGTGATCTCGATGCCGGGGATCACGCACAGCGCTTCGCGCCGTCCGGCCTGCATCACCGCCGCTGCGTTTTCCGTCGAATTGTGGTCGCACACGCCAATCATCTCCAAGCCTACCGCCTTGGCCCGCGTGACAATCGCCGTGGGGACCATTCCGCAGTCCGCACACGGCGACAGGCACGTATGGATGTGAAGATCCGCCCGCAGCCGAACGAAGGGGGTCTCTCGTTCGGCGCGGGTCTCTGACCCCGCCGAACCTTTCGACCGTAGGTCTCCTTCTCGTCTTTTGCCGGAGGCCTGCGGACACGAAACGTCGCTCGGCCTAAACCGGTAACTGATTCCCGAACCACCACTCACCCCATCCTCCCAACTCCGAGTCCACAGAGCCTGCCGGCCAATTCAAACGCCGGCAAACGGCTGACTAACACCGGGATGTTTTCCGCTTCCGCTTTCCGGACGGTATCCTCTTCCGGCTCTCGTCCGTTGACCAGCACGATTGCGGCCAAATCCTTCATGCTTGCCACCGCCACCGTGTTGACGTGCTTTTGCAATGTGATCCACAAGTCTCCCGGCCGGCCGTTGGCGATCACGTCGCTCAGCAGGTCACTGGCGTATCCGCCGGTCACTTCGCGCTCGAGCCGTGCCCGGCCGGCTCTTACTTGCAGCTCGAGTGCGTCCACCAAGTCAGCTAATGTCATGGAAGTTCTCGTTCACAAAAAAGGATGCCGTCAACCGCGTGCCCTTGCCGAGCGCCGAATCGATCTCGAACCGGTCGCAACTCTTCCGGATATTGGGCAGGCCCATGCCTGCGCCGAACCCGAGTTCCCGGACCCAATCCGGTGCCGTCGAGTATCCCGGCTCCAGGGCGCAGGCGATGTCCGCGATGCCGGGCCCGGAATCCGCGGCCTCCAGCAAGAGCGTCTCCGGTTGGATCTTGGCCCGCAGGGTTCCTCCCGAAGTAAACACGACCAGATTCATCTCCGCCTCGAAACTGGCAATCGCGACCCGCCGCACGAGGTTGGGACCGACGCCCAGCCGGTGCAAGGTCTGCTTGAGCCGGCTGGAACTCGCTCCGGCCTGGCCGAAGTCCTGGCCTTTCACGTCGTACTGCAAGACCAGCGCCGTGCGATCCGCCTGGACATCCTCGAAAAACACGTGGGCGGTCCGGTGCCGCCGGATCTGCTCCTGCTGGTAATCGATCTCCAGTTTCTTCAACAATCCTTCGATCACGTCTCCTTTGGTCAGGATGCCGAGCAATTTCGTGGGGTCGTTGCGATCGACCACTGGCAGGCGCCCCAGGCCCGACTTGTCGAATTTACCGACGGCCAGCACCAAAGGGTCGTCCTCCGATACCTTTTCCAGGTGCTGCGTCATCCGCTGGCGGATCGGGCCGTCTTCCGCCCGGTCGGCCAACCACTTGATGAAATCTTCCAGACTGATCAGTCCCACCAGCCGCTGGCCGTCGAGCACGGGAAGTCCCGAGATGCGGTTTTGCCGCAGGATGCCGCGCAGACGGCTCATGGGCACGTCGGGCCGCACGGTGATGACCTGCCGGGTCATCACCTCGCCGACCTTCATCTCGTACACCATCTCTTGGGTTTTCGTAATCCTGGTACTCGGCACTGGCTGCAGTCCCTCCTGTTTTCAACGGCCGTTTTCCGAACAACCCCTCAAACCTCGACCGTACAACCGTCCGCAGGCCTCGAACATCGGCAAACCGGTCATCAACAACGGCAACCCATCCGCGGCCGCCAAGCGGACCGTTTCTTCCGGCGGCCGCTTGCCCCGGACGAAACAAATGGCCGCCAACTCGACCATTTCGCACGTCCGGATCACATGCACGTTCGTCAATCCCGTCAGCAGTACCGCACCGGACTTGCTGAAGGCCAGCACGTCGCTCATCAGATCCGCACCGCACGCGGTCCGGATCTCGATGTCGCACAGATTGCCGCCGGCGACCACTTCCGCTTCCAGGATGTCGCAGACTTCTTCCAACGTCATAGGATGCTTGTCGTTTCGTAAGGATCGGCGAGGAAGTAACGGTCGTGGTTAGGCCGGTACCAACTCGTTCACCTCCCGGGGTTCTCTGGTTTCGATCGGGTTCGGGTTCTTCGTCACGGCATCCTTGGGACATACGTCGAAACAGGCCCCGCACTTGGTGCATTGGTCCTGGAGGATGCGATGCACGGATTTCGCTTGGCCCTCGATGGCCTCGTGCGGGCAGCTCTTCTTGCACGCGCCGCATCCGTTGCAGATGTCCGCGTCGATCAGGTAGTGGAACAGGGCTTTGCACACGCAAGCCGGACAGCACCGGTCCCGGATATGAGCCTGGTACTCGTCGCGGAAGTAGCGCAGCGTGCTCAGGACCGGGTTCGGCGCCGATTTCCCCAATCCGCACAACGAAGCGTCGATCACGGCCTGGGACAGTTCCTCCAGCAATTCCAGGTCGCCCTCGTTGCCCCGTCCTTCGCAGATCTCGGCCAGCATCCGGTACATCACCGGGACCCCCTCGCGGCAGGCGGTGCATTTCCCGCAGGATTCGTCGGTCAGGAACTCCAGGAAGTACCGCGCCACGTCGACCATACAATCGCTTTCGTCCATGACGATCAATCCGCCCGAGCCCATCATCGAGCCGGCTTCGGTCAGTTGCTCGTAGTCGATCGGCAGGTCCTGCAGCGAGGCCGGGATGCAGCCGCCGGAGGGGCCGCCGGTTTGAATCGCCTTGAACCGCTTGCCGTCCGCCAGACCTCCGCCGATGTCGAACACGACCTCGCGGATCGTGATTCCCATGGGGACTTCGACCAGCCCCGTGTTCCGGACTTTGCCAACCAGCGAGAACACCTTGGTCCCCTTGCTCTTTTCGGTGCCGATCGAAGCGAACCAAGCCGCACCTCGCAGCAAAATGACCGGGACGTTCGCCCACGTCTCGACGTTGTTGATATTGACCGGCTTGCCCCACAGCGTGGTCCGCGGCGGACGCTGCCGCGGTTCGGGGGGCTGGCCTTCGATCGAGGCGACCAGCGAAGTCGTCTCGCCGCAGACAAAAGCCCCCGCGCCGCGGCGGATCTCGATGTCGAAATCGAACCCTCGGCCCAAGATGTCGGTCCCCAATAGACCAAACTCGCGGGCCTGGCGGATGGCGATGTCCAGACGTTCCACGGCCAGCGGATACTCGTGGCGGATGTACACGTACCCGCGGCCGGCGCCGATGGCATAAGCGCCGATCATCATGCCCTCCAACACCGAATGCGGATCGGACTCGATGATGCTGCGGTCCATGAAGGCCCCCGGATCGCCCTCGTCCGCGTTGCACACGACGTACTTAGGTTCTCCCGGCGCTCTGCGGCGGCTCTCCCACTTGCGGCCCGCAGGAAAGCCGGCGCCGCCACGTCCCCGCAACCCCGATTGCTTGACCTCCTCGATCACCTGCTCGGGCGTCAGCTCCGTCAGGATTTTGGACAAAGCCGCGTACCCGTCCCGGGCGATGTAGTCTTCGATCTTCTCCGGATCGATCAGCCCCCGGTTCCGCAAGGCAACCAGGCGCTGTTTGCCGAAGAACCCGATGTCAGACATGCGAGGCACGGGCTCCCGTTCGCCGCTGGGGGTGAACATCAACCGCCGGACCGGCCGGCCTTTCAAGAAATGCTCCTCGACCAGTTCGGCCACGTCCCGCTCGGTCAGCATCTGGTAGAAAATCCCGTCGGGCTGGACGACCATGACCGGCCCCTGGGCACAGAACCCGTTGCACCCTGTCGGGACGACGGCGATCTCGTCCTGAAGGTGGTGCCTGACCAGCGTCTCTTCCAGCACCTGCCGGATGCGGAACGCCTTGTTCGAGACACAACCCGTGCCGGTGCAAAGCATCAGATGCATTCGATAGGGCTTCACGGAACCGTCTCCTTTTCTTCTTTCCCCGACAAGTTGCATAGGGACGGCAAAGAAACAACGGTCGCATCTTTCCCCCTGACCCTGCCCGCTCCCACCGAGGGAGAGGGGACATCGGACGGGGATTCCATTGCCGATTCTTATCCGACTCGTTCGCTGCCGACGGCCAATGCGTATTCTTGTACGATCTTGCCGGCCAGGACGTGCGACTCGAAAATTTGCACCGTCTTGGCCTCGTCCAGGTGGATGTATTTGACCGGCGCCTGTCCCTTGACTTCGACGGTCATCATCGGTTCGCAACTGCACAATCCGGCACATCCGGAGGTGGTCAGCAGGATGTCTTCGGCATCCCGTTGCTCCAGCAGGTCCATCAACACCCGCATCACGTTCCTGGCGCCGGCGGCGATCCCGCAGGTTCCCAGATGGACGGTCACGTGCGCGCGGGCCTTTCCCTCACGCAAACTCATGGTCCTCGCCATCCGCTCGCGGATGCTTGCCAAGTCTTCCGGTTTGAGTTTCACCACGGTAAATCCTCTCTCCGTCAGTTATCATCTGGTCGGATGCTCTTGGTTTTGATCGTTTGTATTCCGGACTTTTGGTTCTGCCATCTTGCCGACCAATCGGGCCGCCTTGGAAGTCGTCAGTTTGCCGTGGAACGTGTCCCCGACCGTCACCACGGGCGCCAATCCGCAACAACCCACACATCGCACGGTTTCGAGGGTGAACCGCATATCGGACGTGGTCTCCCCGACCGCGATGCCCAGTTCCCGCTGGAGCGTTTCGAGAATCCGCGGGGCGCCCTGGACGTGGCAGGCCGTTCCGGTGCAGACGTTCAGCACGTGTTTGCCGCGCGGCTTCAAGCTGAACGACCGGTAGAACGTGGCGATCCGCACGATATGTTCCAAGGGCACCTGCTTGACCTCGGCGACGTACCGGAGGACTTCGGGCGGCAGCCAGTTCAAGATTTCGGAGATGTCCTGCAGGATGGGCACAATGGCTTCGGCGGCTCCTTCGTGTCGGGCCGCGACGCGGTCGACCAGCGATCGTTTCGTCGGATAGAGTTCCACGGCGGGTGACGCCGGAGGGTCGAGATACGCCCGGTTCTTGACCAGGCAGCTTTCGACGCATTGCCCGCACCCGGTGCATTTGTCCGCGTCGATGTACCGGGCTTTTTGGCGGACCTTGACCTTGAAATTGCCGACGAATCCGGAGACTTCCTCGACCTCGGAATAGCTCAACAATTCGATGTTCGGGTGCTGCCCGACGTTGACCATTTTCGGAGTCAGGATGCAGGCCGCGCAATCGAGGGTGGGAAACGTCTTGTCGAACTTGGCCATGTGGCCGCCGATTGACGGCTGTTTTTCGACCAGGTAGACTTTCTTGCCCGAGTCGGCGATCCGCAACGCGGCCTCGATCCCGGCGATCCCGCCGCCCACGACCAGCGTCTCGGGACGCACCGGGACTTCGCGCTCCTGCAGCGGCAGGTGGTGACGCACGCGCTGGACGGCGGCGGTGACCAGGCGTTTGGCCTTGCGCGTGGCCTGCTGGCGGTCCGTATGCACCCAAGAACAATGCTCGCGGATATTGGCCATCTGGAACAGGAAGGGATTCAAACCTGCTTCGTCGCACGCCCTGCGGAAGGTGGTCTCGTGCATCAGCGGCGAACACGATGCCACCACGACCCGCGTCAGACGCTGCTGTTCGATGTCCCGCCGGATGATCTCCTGGCCCGGGTCGGAACACATGTACTTGTATTCCTTGGCCACCACGACCCCGGGCAATTCCGCGGCGTGAGCCACCACGGCTCCGACATCCACCGTGTGGGAGATGTTCGTCCCGCAGTGGCAAACGTAGACGCCAATACGTTCGCTCGGCGCAATCATGAGGTCACCTTTTCTCCGAGGAGGGGTTCCAGCGAAGTGAGATTGTCGCTCAACGCCAATTCGACGGGCGGCATCCCGAAAGCAATCCCCATCAATTGGGTGAAGTACAACACGGGGATCGCGCAACGGGCGCCAACCGCCCGGCCCACCTTGTCCTGATACGCTTCCAGATTGATCTGGCACAACGGACACGCCGTAGCTACGCAACCGGCGCCCCGTTGCCCGGCCACCTTCAGGATCTTGCCCGTCAGGACCTGACCCGTTTCGGGATGCGTGGTCATCGCCATCCCTCCGCAGCACTTGGCGGCCAGCGGAAAGGGAACGACGGCGGCGCCCAGCCATTCGACCAGCCGTTCCATCAACCGCGGATACTCGGGATGATCCAGATCGTCAAACGGCCGACTCAACTGGCATCCGCAATAGCACGCCACCTTCCAGCCCGACATGTTCCGCTGGACCCGGGAACGGATGCTTGCTTCCCCGACGTCGTTCACCAGGATTTCCAGGAAGTGACGTACCCGGACGCTGCCCGAGTAGTCCATGCCACCCGCCTGAAGCGCCTGGCGGATATCGTCCCGCAGATGCGCGTCCTCGGCCATGTACTTGTTCGTCTTGCGCAGCACGACGTAACAGGCGTTGCAGACCGTGGCCAGTTCGCGCCCGTTCTGCTCGGCCAGCGCCAGGTTCCGGGCGGACAGCACGAAGGCCCGCTTCTCGCGGACGGGCAGGTAGGCCGTCGCCCCGCAACAATTCCAATCGTCCAGTTCGACCAACTCGATTTCCAACTCGCGCGCCACGCTTCGCGTCGAGATGTCATAGGCACGATTGGTCGCCATCAGCGAACAGCCAGGGTAGTAACCATAGCGGCAGGCGTGGGAAGCGGTGGTGATCATCTTCGTCCGTTCTCCTCGATCGCGGCGAGCATCTTGTGCAGGCTGTCCAGACCCTTGATCTTGCGCGGAAAGATCTCCAAACGGCCGCGGACAAAGAGCCTGATCGCCAGCGGGATCTGAGCCAAGGCATGCAAGGGATTGGTGCGCAGGAAATACTTCCGCAACAGCGTCGTTTCCGCGTTGCGGCCATAGCGGTCGACGGTTTCCGCAAAGGCGTGCGCCATGGTCTCGCCCGTGGCGTCCTTGGCCAAGCCCTTGTCGACCTCCAGTCGCTTCAATTCGTACATGACGTCGGTCAGCGGAATCCCCGCCGGACAACGGACCGTGCAGGAATAACACGAAACGCAAAGCCAGACAGTCTGGGCGTTCAGGACCCGGTCCAGCATGCCGGCCCGCAGCGAAGCGATGATTTCCCGAGGCCCGAATTCCATCGCCGCGCTGGACGGGCACGAGGCGGAACAGGTGCCGCACTGCAGGCACTGCTTCAGCTTCTCGCCGTGCGGCAAAGCGTACACGTCGTCGAGAAACTCGTCGCACAACTCTTTGGCCAACGCCGTCGGCATCGTCAATCCCCTTGTATCTTCTAGTACACCGCCATCTCCCACACGATGTGATCCGCCAACGCCTCGGTGGTCCGCGAGTCCAGACTGGCCAGCCCGCCCATCGCATCGGGCTGGACCGTCAGCACCGTCACTTTGTTCATCGCTTCGCCCGGATCCACGCCGAAATCGGGTTTCGTGTCCCGCGTCAGGCTGCCCGGTAACCCACCGGTGTCCCGAGCCACCAACACCATCAACCGGTCATACCCCGCGGCCGTCTTCAAAACATTCGCCGGACTCAAGTTCGCCACGCCGGCGGTGACCAGCAGCGGCAGCGAGCGGGCCAGCAGCTTCTGGCCGATCATCGCTCCTAGCCCCTCGTTGCGCCACAACAGCCCCGGAGCGGCCAGCAGATGCACCCGGTGCCCGTACCGGTTGGTGATCGATACCCCACTGATCGGCTCCGAAGGACCACTCGGCCGTCCGGCAGCCGCCCGTTCTTGACTCCGGAAGGCGGCGGACAGAATGTCAGGCAACTCGCCGTCCGTGAACGGCTCGACCGCATAGTACAGGATGCGGTGCTTGCGGTAGGCCGTTTCCCGCGGACCGTCAGCCGCCGCCAAAACCACCAAGCGCAGGGACGGTCCCAACTGGTTTACCAGCCCGACCCATTCGGGACCGGCGTCGACCAGGGACGGATCGTCCAGCAACACCACACTCGACTCGGACTTCTCCAGAGCTGCTTTCAAGGCGTCACGATCGGCGACCAACTGGACCTCGCACCCCAGGGCGGCCAACTTCTCGGTCTGCTGCTGCGCTGAGGCCGGATCGGTGTTCGCCAAGAGAACACCCCGCGGTACACAGTGCTCCGCCTCGCGCTCGTACTCGGTCGTGCAAACGTGAGCCAGCCAGCCCTCGCCGCAGGGATCGGTCACCAGCCGCTCGGGATGCTTGGCCAAGTACTCGTTGACCCCCATCACCACCCCCGACACCGGCGCGGCTACCATGACCATCGGCCTGCCCGGCACCGCGACCCCCGCCAGCGGCAAGCCCTGGTAGACCACTTCGCCGATTCGCGGCAACCGTAATTCGCTTGGCACCGTGCCCCGCAACCCGGGCAGCACCGCGCCGACGCATGCCGAACCATCGATTTCCATCCGACACCACGAGTCGCCGCAAAACAGCAGTGGCGACTGAGCTTCCCACGACGCCGCAGCGCCCGCGTCCTCCGGTTCTCCGTTGCCCTCCCGAAGATGCTGGGTTGCCAGCACGCGTTGCACCGCCGAGGTGATCTCCTCGGAAGTGAACGGCTTGGTCACATAGTCGCTGGCCCCCAACCGCATCGCAGCCGCCGCGTTGGGAATACTGGGATAACCCGTGATGATCAGCACCGGTACCTCCATCTTGGTCTGCCGGAGCTGCTCCAGGAACTGTATCCCATCCATGTTGGGCATCTTGATGTCCAACAGGATCATCTCGTAATCCTTCTCGGCGGCCATCCGCAACCCTTGCCTGGCATCGAGACACGTGTCCACCGAGAACCCCTGCCGGCTAAAGACCCTCCGGCACGCTTGGCAGATGACCTCCTCGTCATCCACCACCAGAAGTGCGTGACTATCTGCCATCGCTGATTCTTCCTCCCGATGAAAAAGGTTTGGTGCCAAAGCGTGACAACACTTAGCAAACTTCGTGCCAGAGCCAGAAATAGAGCCTTGACGGACGAAATGCGGATAGCGACCGATCCGAAATGGCCCAGATCCCGAACGTCCCCAGCAATATGTGTGTAAACGAAGGCAGTCCACACCCGAAATCACTGTATAAAGATCTGTCTGCATGTATTGGTATTCATACTTGCACAACCACCATGGCCGAACAGATGGGGTAGGCGTAGGTGTGGGGAGCAATAGGCAAGATAGGATGCGTTGGCAAAGGCAGTGGGTCCCGCGGGCTGAGCGGGACCGGGCAGGCCCACGCTCGGCGCTCGTGGGCCACCGGGCAGTGCTCTTCCGGCTTTAGGTCGCCGAATAACCGGCGAAAATGGCGAGGGCCAATGCCATGACCAGAATCCAGAACAACATCCCGAAAGCTGTCACCAAAGCCGCGTGTTCCACGTGGTCGGGATCGGTTTCGTCTCGCTCATAACGCCGGCGCGACGACTGGTCGGTCACTGCCATCAGCAGCGCGACAAACAGCCCGGCCACCACAAACGGCATCCAATACACGCCCAGCCACGCGGAACCGAATGGCGCGATCCAAAGCCCACCAGCCCAGGTTCCCAAGAACAGGATGAAGAAGAGAAACAGGACTCCGACCGCGGTGGACGCCTTGGCCTGGGCCGAGCGTGGTCGTCTGAACGGGATCAGCAACAGCGAAAAAAACAAAGCGACCAGAACGGCAACCAGCAAATGGGCAAAAAACATGGATGGTCTCCTTGCAGCGATAGCTCTGCGAATGTCATCACCTATTGTAGTCTTATCGCATCTTCGCTGAAGGATCGGATGAAATTCATCGCGTTGCAAGCCGAATTGGGAGGAGGTTATTGAACATCCTTAACCATCCGGCTGTTCCTCCTGTTTCCCTTCGTCCTCCCGCATCGTCAGTACAGGGCGATGGGCGTGCCGCACGATTTTCTCGGCAACGCTGCCCATCAGCAATCGTTTTACACCCGTTCGGCCGTGTGTACCCATCACGATCAAATCGGCCTGTTCCTGTTTCGCCAGGTCCAGAATGCCATCGCTGGCAGGTCCTTCGATCACCCGGTGTTCGAAACGAATGGCCGGGTCCGTGGGCACAACCTCTTGCAGTCTTTCACGAGCCTGTTCGATCGCTTCTCGTTGACTCTGGGACAGATCCGTCCCTCCGAGGGTCACCGGGGGAGCAACCGTGCCCGGCGTTGCCGCCGCGACCGGTTCGACCACGTGGACGATCAGCAGAAGCGAATCGCTGTCGCGAGCTAATCGTTGGGCCGTGTCGAAGACCACTTTGGCCGCCGAGGAAAAATCTGTGGGTTAGATGATCTTGTTCCATTGAGACATTGCTTGTACTCCTTGCCTGCGTCAATGCATCGCTTTTTCGGTACGATGCCATCCGTAGCGTCAGGCGGCTTCGACAACATGGGCGACCGGCGGTTGCAATTCTAGCTGTGGGCCCAAAGGCAATCCGAGTACTTCCCGTGCGAGTTGCCGGTAGTCCTTGGCGCCGTTGGATTCCGGCGAATACTGAAAGATCGACTGGCCGAAACTCGGCGCTTCAGCCAAGCGGATGTTTCGACGGACTCGGGTGTGGAAACTGCAAGCATCGGCCCAACAGGCACTCTCCGCTCGCTGACGCTGGAAAAAGTCCTCGACGTCCGATGTCACCTCGGCAGCCAGCCGCGTGCCCGATTCGTACATGCACAGGATCACGCCGGTCAACCTCAGACCGGGGTTCAGCCGATGAGCGACCACCTCGATCGTCCGCAGCAGTTTGCCGAAACCGTGAAGCGCAAGAAAATGGGGCTGAAGAGGTAAAAAGACCTCGCGAACCGCCGTCAGAGCATTCAAGGTTAAAACGCCCAACGAGGGTGGGCAGTCGATGATCAAATAGTCGAAGTCGGGCGAATCCAACAGCAGCTTGTCCCGCAGAATCACCTCGCGTCCCACCTCGCCGGCCAATTCTAGCTCGGCCGCCGCCAAATCCAATTGCGAGGGCACCAGCCAAAGATTGTTTGCGACATTCAAACGCACTTCGGACAGCCGTGTGTTGCCCGTCAATACGTGGTAGACCGATTGGCGGTCGTCGGCCAATGCGACGCCCAGATGCAATGAGGCATGCGCCTGGGGGTCCAAATCGATCAGACACACACGCTTGCCGTGTTCGGCCAACGCCGCGCAAAGATTGACCGCTGTGGTCGTCTTGCCGACTCCGCCCTTTTGGTTGATGATCGCAATCGATCGCATCGAGGAACTCCTTTTCCTGCCCCTTTTGGCAGTTAGCCACCCGGTTTGCCACCGCATCGGCTTACGGGGTTTGCCCAACGTATGCCGCGCGGATTATACTCTTACTTTGTCTGCGGGGAACAGAGCAATGCCATTTTCCGAAGCGAGTGCGTTGTGCATGCGAAATTCCCAGTAGCCACGTTCGCCAGAACGTGGGGAATTCCGAACTCTGGCGAGTTCGGCTACCCAGCTTGTAACCTGGATGATGCACTTTCATTTGTACAGAACCTGAAGATTATCGTTGAAGGCCCGCCTTCCAGTCCCTAGGAATTTTCATGCGTCAAATCGGCACGTTGAGTCATCAGCTTTTGGCAGATCGTTTTACTGCTTTTCTGATCACGCGCGGCATCTCGGCCACGGTCGAAGAGGATGGTCAGACTTGGTCGATCTGGGTTCGCGACGAGGATCATTTGGAAACCGCCCAGCAGGCCTTTCAGGACTTTCTTCGGGACCCCCAGGACGAGCGATATCGGGGGGTGATGCGGGAAGCGACCGAGCGGTTGCAAGAGGAAGCGCGGCAACGTGAGCAAACCCGACGCCGCCAGGTGGATATGTCCAAGAGATGGCGGCGTGGACAATCCGGCAATATCCCGCTGGTCAAGACCGTGATCGGTCTGTGCATCGCGATCTTTGTCATGCTGAATCTTGGCGACCGGACCTCGATGCCTTACCGCACACTGGCCTTCTCCGATACCGTGCATGAGCGGCGAGACGATTGGAACGAAAATCGGGCCGCCGACCGAGCGATCGACATCCGTCGTGGAGAGATTTGGCGACTGGCCACCCCCGCTTTCATGCACAGGGACTTGATCCATCTGGTGTTCAACATGATCTGGTTTTACATTTTCGGCAGCCAGATCGAGCGTCGTCAAGGACCTTTGCGCCTGGTTTGGTTGGTTCTGGTGATTGCGGTGCTGTCCAACGCGGCGCAAGGACTGGCACCGACCGATTGGGGCCAAATGGCCGGGACGCACCGTTTTTTGGGCCTTTCCGGCGTGGTTTACGGGCTACTGGGATACCTTTGGATCAAGACGACTCAGGACCCCGCGTCCGGGCTGTTTGTCAGCGGTAGCACCGTGGCCTTCTTGATCATCTGGCTGTTGCTGGGCGTCACCGGAGTCCTCGGGGGATTCGGCATGCCGATCGCCAACATGGCTCATGTCGCTGGCCTGTTGGCAGGGCTTGGCCTGGGCTATCGGTTGTAGGAACGAGGCGGTCAGCGGTCGGAATCAACTAACGACCAAGCGGAAACCCAGTCGGTTCCGATGTGTTTCATGCCGAAATCGTCTTGCAATCGCCTTTGAAAATCGGCCAGATGCCCCGCGCCGTAAAAGATGGCGATGCGTTTGTGGCCCGCTTCCATCTTTCGTCGTAGCACCTCAAGGGCTCGGGTGTTCCGATCGGTGACGATGGTCGAGCCATCGGGACCGTCGAAAATGTCCAATTGATCCTCCATTTCGGCGAATTGTTCGGCCATGATCTGTTTCATTCGATGGGCTCGATCGGGCGCGAACATCGCCGCTAGCAGACGGATGTCACTGGTGCCGAAGGGATCTTTCGCCTGGGCGCTCATGGATCGCCCCATGATCCGAAAGAACATTCCGGCGAAACTCTCGTTGCGATCTCGCATCGCCTGGGCGAATTCCTGTGGAGTCAAATCGGCATGGACGAAGTTGTCCACCGTGTAATCGATTTCGTCCAATTGATATGTCAGATCCAGCAGGTTCTTCATTCCCACCTGCATGCCTCCAATGGCCCCCCCGGGATTGCGGCCAGGTACGGGCACATTGTCTTCTTCGGGGGCCACCAGCTCGTACAGCACGAGATCATATTTTCGGAACAGGCGGTTCAGTTCGGCGAAGTAAGATTGATCTGCGACATGGATGGCGCCGATCAAATCGATACGAAGCTTGTCATCCTGGCCATCAGCCGCTTGAAAACGCACGACGGCCGTTTCCAAGGCCACCGCCTGGTTATCTGCGTCGCGTGTCAAGCGAATGTAATGATTCAGTGATTTCGCATCGTCTGATTCCAGAGCGACAGCCATCGGTGTCGCCGCCAATAAGAACAGGATCAGGCCCAAGAGTCGGTGAAAGCAGGTTTGCATGTTCATCAGCCCAAATGTTGGAAGGACAGGTGATCGTCCATGTGCCGTCTATGCAGTATACGCTGGGAGCCCGCAGAAGTCGAAGCCCCCCTATGAAGTGGGCATCCTGGGTTTTCTTGGGAATTTGGGAGAAAATGCTTGCATGCGTTTCCAAGCCAAGCATACTGGCATTTATCGACTGGCATCGCCAGTCTCTCTTTCGCCTCCCAGGTATCTGCCCCACCTGTGGAGGCTTTTTTTTGTTGCTGACGGTGCTTCGATGGCCTCTCGAAGGATCGATGCAGAGAAATTCGCCAGTGCTTTCCTTTCTTATTCAACTTTTGCAACTGGACGTTCCGATACTACCGTCACGCACGGAAAAATCCGAACGTTCGGCACGCGGTGAGCTTTGGCTTCGCAGCGTCCGGTGCCGGATGATTGACGTGATTCGACGGTAAGGCTGCTCTTTTCTTCAGCGCAGAACCCAAAAAAGGGTGGGACGACTATGTTGCTCAAGAGATTCACTTCCTGGCTGACTGGATGCTTCGCGGTTTTTGCCGTAGCGGGGATCGCTCAAGCTCAATTTGTTCAGCCTTTCATCGAACCGGGGTATTTCGATCACGATCTACAGTTCTTTGCCCCGGCCAGCGACATCGACACTTATGGAGGGCCCGTCATTCGAGAGGGCTGGTTCGGATCGTACGATCGCATGTACTTGCGAATGTCGCGTCCGGACGACGTGGACTCGAAGAACCGGGTCGACCGGGGTTGGGGAAACCGAGTGGACATAGGCTACATCATGAGCGGGGTCAACCAAGATCATGGGTGGTTGTTTTCCCACTCGACCTACTCGACGGCCAACTGGTTCGAAACGTTTCAGGAAAAGATCAACCGGGTGAACGAAGATGACGAAGGTCGTCCACCACCGGACGATGACGACGACGAACGGGTCAATCCGGTTTCCGATCGCAATGACTACGGGCCGCCCGATCAAGCACGATTCTACCGAGTTCGCGACAGCTTGAACGTCGGTGACTTCAACAGTATCGAATTGAACAAACTGTTCCGGATGCCACCGTTGCACCATGGTGGTACTCTGGAGCCCTTCTTCGGATTCCGCTACGTGAAATTCACGAGCACATGGCAGCAACAGGATTACGTCCGCTACAACGAAGATGGCCTGGAGTTTCCGTTCCCGCCGGTGATCCCGAACCGCACCATATTCGACCTGGTTGACGCGGAGACCGAGGATCTGATCACGGACCGGTACCTGTTCACCAACGATATGATCGGGGGCCAGTTGGGGATACGGTGGAGGCACCGAGTCAGCCGCTGGAATCTGTCCAGCGAACTGCGAGCCATCGGGTTCCACAATTTCCAGAATCTGGAACGAACGTTCGAGATCGAGCGGACCTACTACGATGGTGGTGGCATGGGATCAGATGTGGAAGGACAGGTCCGTGCGAAGGAACGCCAGAACTTCTATACGAACTCGAGTTCGGTCGCGGCGGATATCCGGATGCAAGCTGCCTACGAGCTGACGCGCGATGTTTCGTTCCAGGTCGGGATGCAGTACTTGGGATTCTACCGCGGTATCGGACGCGGGCGGTTTCTCGACTACAACTCGCAAGACCTGCATCTGGTCGGCGTGACGTTTGGCGTCGAGGTGAATCGATAACCGGTTGCCGGCAGGCAGACGGAGTCAAATCTTCCCAGCGGGCGGCTTTCAGCCGCCCGTTTTTTTTGCAATCTTGCACGGGTCCGAGTCCTCGTCTGCCAGAGCCTGGTGCCGGATACTCCGCAAGCCGAACTCACCGCAAATACGTAGGCTTGTGTGGAACGCCAACAGTCGTCACATTGTTGGTATGGTCGGCAAGGGACAGCGTGTAAAATGGTTGATCGCAACCTGCGGGGGATTCGGTTATTCTCCGATTCTTCCTGGCACGATGGGCGCACTGTGGGGCGTTGCCATCTACTTGGGCATTGCCTTCTGGCTCGCGGAACCCTGGCAGACGGCGGCGATTGCGCTGGCGCTGGTGCTGTCGAGTTGGGTAACGTTGGCTTTGAGTGATTGGGCGGAAGCGTTTTTCGGCGAAGAGGATTCCGGACGCTTCGTTACCGACGAAGTGGTTGGTTTCCTGGCCGTCGTCCTGTGTTTTCGTTTACCGAGTCCCTGGTTGACGATCTTGTGGGTTTTCCCGCTGATTCGTATCATCGATATCGTCAAGGTTCCCCCAGCGCGGCGATTGGAGCATCTACCGGGCGGTTGGGGCGTGATCGCAGATGATCTTCTGGCGGCCGTTTACACGGTCGCGTTGCTCTACATCGTGCTGTGGTTGCAGCCCGATTGGTTTGTCGGTTGATTCGGTGATCGGCCGGTCAGCTTCGCCCGAAGTCGAGCTACGGGCGGCAGGAGTGCGGAGGGCGTATTCGATCAACCGTACACAGGGTTGTGTATCGGGCGATCGATCAGCGAGTTCGCCTCGTCGTCGTCCGCAAATCGCTCGGCGTCGGGGTCCCAGTTCAATTTCCGGCCCGTCTGGACAGCGATATGGCCCAGATGGCAGAGCGAAGTGACACGATGGCCGACTTCGGCCGGTTGCAGCGTTTCCTCGCGAGACTTGACGCAATCGATGAAGTCCTGCTTGTCGCTCTTCAGCCTCAGGGTGCGGTCGTTGGGGCCGGGTTTCCAGGTTAGTAAAGAAGCGGGATGGGCTTTGACTTCGCGGAAGTCGGCCCAGACCCATCCTTCACTGCCCTGAATACGAAAATAGGGGGTATCTGCACGGTAGACCCAGTGGATTCCGTTCGCAAATCGGTACTTGATTTCGAATTTCAGCATCACGTTCCAAAAGCTCTCAGGCGGCGGATAGCTGCCATGCCCTTCGATTTCGACGGGACCGGTTCGCTCCAATTCTGTCGCCCACATGGCGCCATCGTTCATGTGGGTTCCCCAATTGGTGATCATGCCGTCGCAGTAGTACAGATGCCGCATCCAGCCCGGACGCCCTCGAATGTCCTTCGGCGGATGCACTCGATTGAGCGTGTAGGGCGCGCGAGGCGCCGGGCCTTGCCAGCGTTCGTAATCCAATTCTTCGGGAACGGGCATCTCTGGTTGAGGCGGACAGGGCACATCGCTGCTCGGAACTCCGACCGAAACGGACTGGACTTCCCCGATCAAGCCATTTTGGACGATCGTCGCCGCTTGATGAACACCGGGCACCGACCGAAACTCGCTATCGACCCGGAAGATCCGCCCCAAATCGCGACTCAATTCGCTCAGTTCCCGCCCCTCGGCGATCGTTCGCGTGATCGGCTTTTCCAGCGAGACATCTTTGCCCGCCTTCATGGCCGCCACTGACATCGGTGCGTGCCAATGGTCGGGGGTCGAAATCAACACCGCATCGATATCCGAGCGGGCCAGCACGTCATGAAAGTCCAGATGAAGGTCGCAGCCCTTGTACGAACCACTGCGCTGGGCAGCTCCGTAGCTGGCATCGACCGCTTGCTTCATCAGGTCCATGCGCCATCGATCCACATCACAGACGGCCACCACCTGCACATCGTTCATGCCCAGGAACTGTTTCAAGCTGACGAGATACGCCTGGCGTCCCGCTCCGATCATTCCGACGGTGATGCGGTCGCTGGCCGCCACACGGC
>SKKK01000081.1 GCA_007121535.1 Planctomycetaceae bacterium
AGACACCGCGTATTCGCTTGCCTTAGTTGTCAAACCCGTCTCCACCGGCACAGGGCCGGTGGGGACGGAGACACCGCGTATTCGCTTGCCTTAGTCGTCAAACCCGTCTCCACCGGCACAGGGCCGGTGGGGACGGAGACACCGCGTATTCGCTTGCCTTAGTTGTCAAACCCGTCTCCACCGGCACAGGGCCGGTGGGGACGTTCCCGGGTCACTCCCCTCCCTCGTTCCTAGCGAAATCGTCGTCCGTTCCCACATCGGGCATCGTCCGCAGATACTACTCGAAAGTCGTCGCCTCGCGGAGTTCCCGGCTTAGTTCACCAGCCGGGCGGCCCCGGTCTCCGACCTTGAAGTCCCGGATCGCCTCTGCAATTGCCGCAACGTTCTCGGCGTAGTCTTCGTCGTCAGGATTCTCGATCCGCCACAGATCAAACAATTCGTCCAGGGAAGGCTCGACTTCAGCCGCCGCCAATCGTGTCCTGGCAAACTGTACAAAGCTCTCAAGATCTTGTTCGGTCGTCGTCATCGCCCTGAACTCCGTGGAAAATCGAGAATCGTCACGTCAATTAAACATTTTCCGGCCGCCCACGTTATGATACAATCGTTGGAAACAACCACTGCCCAACTCGTATCCAAAATATCCTCTGATATGTGATATGCCTAAACTCACCGCCCATTTCGACGGAAAAAACCTCTGTCCTGACAAACCAATCTATTTGCCGCAGGGCGTAAAGCTCCAGGTGACGGCTGAGCCATGCGAACAATCGGCCAAGGCTGACGGAACGCACCACGATTCCCAAGCCTGGGAGGATTTCTTCGATTTGGTGGATCGCTGCCAGGTTCAAACTGGGATCCCTGATTTGGCACATCAACACGAGCACTACCTGTATGGCGTCCCCAAACAGCCGTGACTCGGATACCGTCTACTGTGCATTCACCTCGGATCTTCAATTTGACCAACCTCGCTCTGTGCGGCTGCTGTAACTGTTTCGTCGGAAATCCTAGACTCATCTAACCGAAACCGGAACGAGAATCCATTGATCAAAGTTTTCTTTGTCCAAGCTGATTTCTAAAATGCTGCTTAATTCGTTACTGGTCAATTCGTTCCCCTCCGGTCGCAAAGGGTAGCTTACCGTAGCCGATGCATTTTCTGGGACAATCCTCGGTGCCCAGCGTGTGATCCTTACTCTCTTATCGTCGCCTTCACCGGGCTCGACTTCGGCTGTTACCTCACCGAAACCGACAATGCGATCTGTCACGGTAGCGCCGTCGGAAATCTCGCTGTAAATCGGAACGTAGCCGGGACGCAAGTCGCCTAGACCAGTCTCGAAACCATAGAACCTGGTGCCCAGCGGCGGATCGGCAGGATTGGGCAAGCTCCGACCGATCACCAAGGGCATAAGCACTTTTCGTGACTTTGGGATCGGCTCCAGTTCGTAGAAGAATCTTCCCACAGGATCGTCGGAATAATCTTCATCGAGGATTTCGCCTGTGCTCGTCACCGTTGCCTCCGTTTCGCCGTTTGGTAAACCTTTCCAGTACTCGAACTTTAAAACGAACGAAAAGAACTTGGATTCAACTTGTTCGACAGGGAAACTGGCGACAAGCCCGGTCAAAGGCGGGTTGACACTCCGGTTCGGCAAACCGACTGACAATACTGGTCTTGCGTCCGCAATCCCCGTCGCCCGCACTGTCATTCCGTGATGCCGGGGCGAATAACCCGTGTTTGGATCGGAAGCCGGAAGAAAGGCTCCCCGTGCGAAAAGGTAGGGGATCGAAGGACCGTGACTACTCACATTGTCGACTTGATCAAGTCCTGCAACTGGCCTGTCTGTCCGCCGCATGCGCACCAGGAAGGCATCGCCGGCAGGCGTGGGAGTAAAATCTTCGCGCGAGTAACTCGGCAGTTCCCAATGCTCTTTCTCCGGGTCGTACTCACCCGCAACCATGTCGCCATGCATATCGTCTGCAAGATTAAGTTCCAATCCGAAGGTTTTATCACTGCGAAGCGGCTTGTAGAACGGCGTGTCCGGTAGCCTCAGCAACTGCCCGGCGTTCAGCATCGGATCGCCAACGCCTCCTGTCAGTTCCACGACCGGCCCGGCTCCAAAACCGATCTCGTCGCCATCGTCGGGATCCAGATTGTCGTCGAAAGTCAAGGCCACGATCCGGCTGGCCAACCAACGCCGGGCGTAATCGCGATACTCGGGATCGCTGGGGTCGCCGCCATTTCCGCCAGCAGCCACGATTGCATCGACAAGGTCTTGCGGCACCTCATCCCGGAACCTCAACCCCTCCAGCGCCGCTGCATCGACGGCCGTTTGCATTTGACGCTGTGTCAATCGTGCGAAGCCGATGTCGATGACCAAGGCGGCAAGGGCCATGAAGCCGAACAGGAACATGGCGAAGAAGACCAGGGTGTAACCGCGGCGGGCGCGGGAGCGGTGCCGGTTCATGGTTGCTCCCGATTCGGGGCTGGAAAGATATGGATCTGCCGTTGCCGTCCGGTTACCGTTTCGATTCTCGACGCATCCAGGTAGGGCTCGTGGTCGCGCAACGCCGCCATCTGCCGGTCAGTCGAACCACCGGAAACGGCCTGAGAATCGCTGCGAGGCCGGGCGACGGCGACCAGTGACCGGCCGCCCGAAGTCTGCCACGACAAGGCAGCTTCGAGCGCGGCGGCGTCCTCGGCCACCACCTCCAGCGTGACCATTTCGCTGGTGTCCGATGCGGCGCGCACTATCCGCGCGTCCTGGACCACGACCTGGGCGGTGTGACCGATCGCCATCGTGCTGTGCAACACGGCGTTGGCGGGCAATTCCGGGTCGCCCGCCAGCATCAAAGCGACCCGGTCGTCTTCCTGAAACCAGCCGAGCCTCGCGATCTGATTGCCCGTCACGTTCACGGCCACGGCGCCCGGCGCAATCCCCGCCGCAACGCCCGGCCGAGCACCTTCGGGAAGAAAATCGGCGGCGGTGAAAAAGTCGAAACGGCGCTTCGTCCTTCGCAAGACGCGACCGAAGTACTGGCCGATCCGATCAGCGTCCAACGCGTCGTCGAACGTGGGATCGTCGGTCCGAACCAGGCGAGTCGGAATATCGCGCCGCAAGCCCTTCCAGTTCAGATCCGAAAACAATTCCCACGCCGGCAACTCGACCGGCGCCACCGCGATCCGCTTGTACCCGTCCGGAGCGTTTTCCAAGCCCTGCGCTCGGAACGCGACCGAGAACAGCACATCCCGCGTGTTCAAGGCGGTGATCATGGTCTCCACGTCGCGATCGTCGACGGCCAGCAGAATCGCGGGACCGGACAATGCGGTTGCCCCGCGCCCGTCGGTGGGGCTTGCTGAGCCGATGGCGCGCAGCGCGGCTGAGGGCGCGGGAAAACCAACCGGGCCGACAACAATCGCGTCGGTGGCCACAAACCACGGCTCGCCGCGGCCCGCCAGCGATTCGTCCCGAGTCCGCGCGGTCTCCCGCGAAACGTCCTCGTCGTACTCGGAGCTGAACGTCGACGCGTCCTCCCGCGTCTCGACGGTCCTCCGTCCACGTTGCCGTTCCAGCGAATAACTGGCCAACACATCCAGGCGGTCCTCGATCTGCAAGTGCTCGGCCCCGTACAGCAGATTCCAAGGCACCGCCACGGCTCGGCGGCCGGGCGGGATGAAGCGGGTGATCGCCGGGCGGTCGCCGACCGCGGTGGGCGATGGGTAGGCGTCTTCGGCTTGGGCAAGCGATGTCACCTGGTCGCGACGTTCCGACACAAAGTGCAATGCCGCGTCGCGTTCCACCGCCGTGCTCCGGTCACCCACGGTGATGCCGCGTTCGCCCGGCGCGGTTGCGGGCCGTTCCGGCAGCGTTCCGGACATCAGATCCGCGCGGCGCAAGTAACGGCCGGCCGGGATGTCGTGCCGGACGACCGCCCCCAGCGCCTCGTCCAGCGACGTGACGATATCCAGCCGGTCGATCTCCTGGCGGCTGACCGGCTGCATCCGCACGCGCCGCGTGGCTGGACTGATGAACGCTTCGCGGGTCACCACCTCGTACGCGTAGATCGGACGCACCGTGACAGGGACCGTATCCTCTGCAGACTGGTTGGCCGACACAGGGTTTTCGTTGCGGTTGGGCTGCATGGAATGAGCGATGCACGTGATCGCCAGCGACTTGTCGAGCGCGCTCTGCAACGGGATCACGTCCTCGGGCGCGACCGCCAACGCGACCTCGTATTTCGGGACGTTCTGCACTCGCTGGCCCTGGGTGAGCGAAGCCGACGTGGAAACTTCCTGACGCACGTACACCGGTTTCAAAACGATCGCGTTCTGGGCCAGCAGTACCGGTTCGGTCGCCGAGTCGGCTCGGCGATCGCCGCTCGACGATGCGACCAACGCTGCTGCGGGCAGACGACCCTGGTACTGCGATTGAA
Organism: Planctomycetaceae bacterium; assembly: GCA_007121535.1. GTDB lineage: Bacteria > Planctomycetota > Planctomycetia > Pirellulales > Pirellulaceae > SKKK01. The sequence continues at coordinate 4,423 of SKKK01000081.1, forward strand.
AGGCACCCAATTCGCCGGCCGGAACGCTGGCCATCAGATCGATCCGATCGCCCGAGTTCAGCGCGTGGACGCCGGTCAGCTTGCTGGCGTCCAGCGTGATGGCTCGCATCCCAAGCGGTGTGGCGCCGGCAATTCCGGTGGGAGTCCCCTGCGGGAAGAAATTGTCTTCGCGGAACCCCAAGCCGGAACGTTTGTCACGCTGGACCACGCGCCCGATGATCGCATTGACGTTCATCATCGCCCCGCCCAAATCCATCGTTTGTTCCTGCAGCACTTCGCGACCGTCTTCGGTAACAAACACCACCTGGCCGGATGCGTTGCGAACCGACTGGACGACACTCGCTACATGCGAACCGTCATGGGCGATCCCCGTGATCGACATACCGACCACCGCCGCCGGCGGTATCCGCTGGTACATCAACCCCCCGCTGGTCGGATTGAGCAGATGCTCGCGCTCTACTCGCATGTACGCCGGGATCGGGCGGCTGTTGATCGGGATCCGCACCACGAACGGATCTTCCCGCACCCCGGCAAAAGGATTCAGCGAGACGCCCAGCAGCAAGAGCAACCCGATCGTTCCGCCGCCGGCCATCAAAAGTACCAGCAGCAAACCGAGCCAGAAGCTGGCCAAAGATCGCCGTCGATAAGGTTGGATGCGTGGCATGATGAGTGATTCCTTGTTTTCTTGATCGATCGGGGCTTTGGCTGGATGAAGTATGTCGTCTGTCTATTTCAAATCCGAAATCTCAAATCCGAAATACGAAACAAATACGAATTCGAAAATCCAAAGGCCAAAACGTGCTATGGCGACGGGTTTTGGGGATGGTAACGGTCACTCGAATATCTCCCGACGGTAGATGGCTTGCGCGGAAATCACGCGGCGGTAGGGACGGACCGCCCGAACTGGAGATTCGCCGACGAATTCATCGCTCCCGAACGCAGCTTGTGCGCCAAGCCCGAAGGGCCCGCTGTAGATTCCGCCTTCCGGTGAGCCCAATAGACCATCATCGACTCTGCCACTTATTGGCTCGTTCAATTGAACAACACCTGGATCGTTGGCGATATTGGGTTGCCCAATCGTGGGTTCGAATGGTCCCGCCGGATTTGCCCGAAAGCTGCTCATCGCCGCCGATTGAAAAGGGTAGTTGATCCGCAAGGCAACGATCCCGCGTTGGTTGGAACTGATTTGGAACGGATCGGGATTGTCCGGGCTTTCGATCTCTTCGATCACCGGAACCCAGCGGATCGTCTCAACGCCTGTTTCTGTCCGGTCCGTCACTAACGGAATCCCTACGGTGAATCCGGTTGGCGACGTCTCGCTGTTCAACAGCGCTCCCGGATAACGCAACAAACGTTGACCGGGGATGCTGTTGTCCACGATCATCAAAGTGGCCAATTGCTGGTTGAGCAGCGGCCAGTCTGGGACGATGTCTTGGAAGAAGCTCTGATTTTCGTCCAGCGTGTGCAGGTCGAAGACCAAATAGTCTTCGCTGTAGATTGCGCCTTGCACCAGCGGGTTCGCGAGGGCAGCTTTAAACGTATCATTTGCCCCCAGCGGCGTGCGGGCGATCTCACGTGCCGCCAGGTCGGCCGCTTGTTGCAGGCCTTGTGCGACGTACAACGCATGGCCGAAGGTCAGGATGGCGGCCAGCAGCAGGTAGACGACCAGCGCGACCATCGCAAATTCGACCAGCGACTGGCCGCGGCGCGCACGACGCAAAGGGGTCGGGAGTCGTTTTCGGGCAACACTCTCACCATGCGGCAAGTCGATGGCCGAAAACGACTCACGCCCCCGTTGATTCTCGACCAGCGTCTGGCCGCGGAGCGTCCAGTGCCGGCGGCTGAGCGGTACTGAGCGTGTTGGTGGAAGGCCGAGTTGGCTCATTGTTTGATACTTAATAAATGGGTTCGTCAACTCTCCTTCCCTGGACTTAGCAACGAACGTAACCATCCACCGGGCGAGCCGGTGGCATTCTTTTGCAGTCGCTCCGTCGTAGCGAGGAACGTAACGATCCACCGGGCAGGCCGGTGGCATTTTTGAACGGAATGAATTCCGTTCTACGTCAGCAGCCCGCCGGGGTAGACCAGGTAGGCTGCGAATCCGATGGCGATGGCCGGGGCGTAGGCGTAATCGCGTTGGCCGCGAGCCGCCGCGATCAGAGCTAACACCCCGCCTGCCAATGCCATCCAAAACAAGGCAAACCATAATCCGACCGGACCTAACAAAGCGCCGATCGCCGCGATCAACTTGGCGTCCCCGCCGCCTAAGCGGGCAAAGCGGAACAGCAATACGCCAATGGCCAATCCCAACATGCCTCCGCTGAGGACCATCCACCAACGGATGTTCGCGGCACCAACCGCTGCTGCCGCGATCGCTACGCCCAAAACCGCCAGCGGGATCCAGTCGGCAATCTCGCGGGATCGCAGGTCGGACCAGGCCGCGACCAGCAACAGCAGCAATACCACGCCTAAAAACATCAGCGTCATCGCGCGCTCACCAACAACCTCCACCGCGCCCAAATCGGGCGCGGTGGATGGAAAAGACCATCCACTCCGATGGGCCCAGGTGGCTATGGAGTAGCAGTGTCTGGTGGATCGACCACCAGTCCGCCGAATTGATTCCCGAGACCTTCACCGACGATGTTGTTGCCCAATCGGCGACTACCGGTGCCATCGATGATGGCTTGAATATCCAGTCCGATGGCTCCGTCACTGGCCTCCGTGGTCTCGATCAACCGACCGCTGACGATCGGCGCATTGCCGTCGCTATGAGCGCCCGGCAGCACGGCGGCCACGGCGGCAATCAGGTCGGTGGTCTTGTGTCCGAAAATCGAGATCGCGGCGGCGGCGACCAGCGCCACGCCGGCGATGATCAGACCGTATTCGACCAAACCTTGGCCTTTTTTGTTGCGGAACATTTTGCGAAGCATACGTACTTCTCCTTAAATTCACATAGGTACAGAAAACGAAAATAGAATCATGGCTGCACTTCGTCATATCTGGCAGCAGCCGTACCAGGTTTTCGTTCGATCATAAAGGACCGCTGCGCGGACGCTGGAACCTAACAGGACTGGTCGGACCTCGTGAAACTCCAGACGCCGCGCGCAGCGGTGTCTGCTAGGTGACCTTGGTTACTCGACAAGCAACACGGCCTGGCGAAACCAATCGAGTCCAATGCTCGGAAGCACATCAGCCCATCGCTGCATCACGGGCGCACAATGACGCGCAAACGATGAATGCTACGACAGGCGATGAACGCAAGCGTTTACGACCAGACGGGCGGGCCGCGAGCAGAATGGCCGTGGGTGATCGTTTTCACGATCAGCGGCCGATGCGTGACGTGAAGCTCCCGAGCGGCCTCGATCCTGACCACAACCGCTTCGGCCAAC
>SKKK01000169.1 GCA_007121535.1 Planctomycetaceae bacterium
CTCGCAACGGGGCAGCTTCCGCGTCGTGAGTTGGCCGAACCGACAGCGTAATCAAAGCTCGTCCTGCATCGTCTACCATGCCGTTCATGCGACCGCGACTCCCAGTTCGATGGTGGCGTGGTGCCCGACGCGGAGGACGAAGGGCAGACGGTTGGGATGCGCGGAACGGGCCGCCTGGATGGCTTCGCTCAAGGTTTGGCCCAGGAAGTAGTCGCCCGAGTCCGGTTCGATGGCGACAAATGCGTCCGGGTTGGTTTGTTCCAACTGGGCTCGAAGTCGTTGTTCGTAAATGACGCTCGCCTTTTGGGCCAGTTCCTGAGACTGCGGGGATGCCATGTCATTTCGCTTTCTGGTGGTGGATTTTTGAACGTCTCGATCAAATCGCATCATACGGGAAATCACCGCATGCGGCGACCGTGCGGCACCAGAGTTCGTCAAGCACCACCATTACGGGCAGTCCGTTGCGATTGGTGCGATGCACCCCTCCGTTCTCGGAAATCGCCCGCCTCAACGCCTCGTCCGCGAATTGCTCCAGCGTCTTCCCACGCACACTGGCGACCCGGGTGAGTAGGCGGCCCAGTTCATCATCGATGGTTACGGTTGGGATTTGCGACGAGTCATGGCTGCTCCTCTTCCTTGGGTTCGGGCGCGGGGGGCTGCAAAATGGCTTCCAGATTCGCGACCAGCGGAGGCAGATGCCGAGTCAGGATCTGCCAGACGATATCGAAGTCGACCGCGTCATAGCCGTGTATCAATCGGTTGCGCAAGGCCACGATCTGGGGCCAAGGGATTTCGGAATGCTGGGCACGACGTTCCGGCGGCACGCGGCTCGCCGCCTCGCCCACGATCTCCAGCAAACGGGTGAGCGCCAAGCTGGTGATCCGATCCTGTTCCACCTCGGCTTGCGTACGCTGGCCGATCAACGCCAGCGCTTCCCGGGCGTGGTCGAGCATCTGACGCAGGCTGAGCAGATCGTCACGGCGCGTCATAAAGCACCTCGGCTTCGGCCGACACTTCATCCCGAAAGTGCGGGCTGAGGAACTTGGGTGTGTTGAGATCGACATTTCTGCCGAACACATCAGAAAGTTCTTCTTGCATCGCGAAGAATTCCAAGCCCGGAATGTGATCCGGTTCGAACTCGACCAACACGTCCAAGTCGCTGTCCGGGCGGAAGTCGTCGCGCAGCGCCGAGCCAAACAGGGCCAATCGGCGGATATGGTGGCGACGGCAGAACTCGGCGATCGCCTGGCTCGGAATTTCCAAAGAGGGCTGGATCATCACGTATTCACTTTCGATTCATTTTTCTGCTAACAATCTTTCTGCCAAAAATTCACGTATGATCGACTGCGCATCCCACGGGTCCCGGATTTCGACGAAGGCCCAGCGGTCCCAGGTTCCGGCGTTGTTGACGGCGGGCACCCAGAGGGTCTGGGCGGCGGCGACTTTGGCTTCTTTGTCTTTGTCCTTGGCTCCGGTGACTTCGATGATCAGGTTCAGCAGGTCGTCCGGGCCGTGGCCGTCGTCGACGTGGGCGATGAAGTCGGGGACATAGTTGCGCTGGACTCCGCCGATGGTGTAGGGAATCAAGAATCCCAGGCCGTGGTTCTTGGCGTAGCAAATCACTTCATCCATGTCTTTCTCTCGGCGTCCGTCCGGTTTGCGGCGGTAGCAGTGGTGGGCTTCGTCGTTGATGGCCAGGATGTTGCGTTTGGTACCAAAGGCGCGGCAGACGCGACGGACCATCTCGCCTTCGGATTCGGTGAAAGGCGAGTCTTCGCCTTGGTGGAGGATGGCCTTGGTCAGCGCCGCGGCTTTGATTTTCTCCCGGCGGCGGAAAGCGTGGAAGTTGGTGATGACGATCTTGGCGTGGGCGATCTTGTCCATCAGGTCGGGCGGGACGAGATCGAGCGCCCGGTAGTAGTTGGCCGGGTCGCTGGGCAACAGCACTCGCAGCCGGTCGCGGATGGTGATCCCGGGGGTGACGATCAGGAACGAGTCGGTATAGCGGCCCTCGCGCCACAGTTGGATCAGGCGGCGGATGGCGTTGACGGTCTTGTTCTCTTCGATGCGGTCTTCGGTCCATTCATCGAAGGTCAGTTGCCGGTCTTTGGCCGTCTTGCGGGGTTTGGCGATGGGGACGAAGTATTGGCTGATCCGGCGCTCGCGGACGATGGTGTTGGTGATGCCCTGCTCGTCGAAACGGAAATGCCGCGCGGGTTCCTCGAAGGGACAGTTGATGATCGGGTTTTCGATGACGACTTGCGACATGGTTGGCTGATCTCTCCAATGGGCGCGTCACGGACGACGGTGCCTTGGATAGGTGTCCGGGAAGTGGAGCGATGGCTTGCCGTTCGGCAGTCTCCAGCACGCGCCAACGCCTTTTGGGACACAGCGTACCTGCCGCCGGACTTGGCAGCAACCGGGGAGCCACCTCTGATCTGTTACTCAGTCTTGGCTTTGTGGTCGATCCGGCCGTGATTTCGGACTCGAAACCCGGCCTGACCTATGATTTCTTCGCCGCGGGTGTGTATCCGCGTGCGATGAGGAAGTGGTTTTCGGCCAGCGATCTGCCGACGCGGCGGTCGGCGGCGTCGTAGGCATCGACTCGCCAACCGCCAGTACGTCCGGGAATCCAATTGCTGTGCGCCAGCTCTTGCTGGGCGGCGGTTAGATCCCGCAAACGGAATCGCGGCTCGGGTACTCGGACGGTCAAGAAGAAATCGGTCATCGGTGACGGTCCTTCGGTTGTATGCATCATTTGGACCTGATAGCGAACCGCTTGTGGCACGGTGGACCACGAGAACTGGGTGTCCGACAGATCGACCACCGAGCCGTGTGCCGGAGACTGCAGTTCGATGACTTCGGCTAATCGCAACACGACGGGCGGAAGTTGGACGACGTTGCCGCGGACTTCGATCACGTTCGGCCATCCCTCGACATCCACCTCGATCCGCCGTGGCAGTTGATCGACGGCATCTTCCCAGCGACTTTGACGACCGCGTGCGGCCACACGGTACCGACCGTCGAGGACCCGGACGCTGATCGAGGCATCCTGCCGCAATGGCGTCAACCGTGGAAGGTTGTGCGGCAAGCCTTCATTGGGATCGTCGATGGCCGGTAGCATCTTCGCCACCGACCCACCTTCGTGACTGCGTTCCCGTGGCGCCAAAGGCGTCGAATCTCCAAAGCCCAAGCTCACGGTACTCCGCGCAACTTGGGTTGCCGAGTTACACGAGAGCGTTTTGCTAACCCAGCGTGCGCTGCGCGACCTGGGGCCGTGGAATGGCACCCCATTGGGGTATGATACCGACGCTGTCCTAACGTGAACTGAAGGGCTCGATAGGCGGGTGGCACCTATTAGATAGCACCAGAACGATCGTTCAGGCGAAATGCTGTTCGATGCGGTCCTTGAGGGCCAGTAGCGCACGGACCCACAGTTTTTTGGTGGCATCTTCGGTCCGGGCCGCCATCCTTGTGGCGACTTCGTTGAACGGCAGGTGCTGAAAGTGGTGCAGGATCAGTACTTCGCGGTGATCTTCGCTCAGCTCGGCGATGGCGTCGGCCAGCAGCACGGCTTCTTCGCGGCGAACCGCCTGACGGCTGGGGCTGCTGTAGGACGAAGCCAATTGACTGGCGACCAGACTGGATCGGCTCAAGCCTTCGCCCAGTTCTATTTCCAGCCGCACGTCGCGGCGCTGGGTCTTGTAGCGGCGGATCAGATGGGCTAGCCGCGAGGCCAGGATCTGCCGCAACCAGGCGACCAGTTCCCGCTCGGTATCGCCGCGGAACTCGTGGAACGAACGATGCGCGATGAACATCGTCTCCTGAATCAAGTCCGACAGATCCGCTTTGCTCTGCAAGCAGCGGTCCACCTGTACCCGCGAGAACAGCCGCAGGTAGCTGCGGTACAGGTCCAGCAACCGCGTCAAAGCCTCGGCATCTCCCTGCCTGGCCCGATGCAGCAGCGTCTCAGGATCGTTCCCCTCTCGTTCGATGCGGCGATCAATCATCCGGCGGTTCCCTTGTTTCGATAGATACAGATTCCGAGATGTCCGAACCGGCAGCGGCTGCAGATCGCAACTCGTGGAATTGGCGTTGCAGGAGTTGGAGGCTGACCCAGTCCGGCGGCGGTAAGGTCGAAATGGGTTCGCCGGACTCCTTCGGCATCCAGTTTGCCGCCAGGCTTTCGGCTTGGGCCTGGGCCTTGTCAGCCGCCAAGGAATTGCCGAGCTGATGATGTGCCATCGCCAACAACCAATGGTTCAGAAATGCGGCGTGCCAACCTTGGGCGTTGGATTGCTGGCAGTAGCGGATCGTGTCGACATAGTCACCAGCTCGGTAATGGGTCAGTGCCAAGACGTGCAGGTGCCACGGTTGACCTTCTTCCCGTGCGATCGGGCGAGCCCACGAAACCGCGCGCTTCGGTTCGATGCCGCTGGGTCCAAAGCTGGCGATGCGTGCCAGGTGAAAGGCGGCCGTCGCATCAGCGGGTTGATCGGGGTCGTCCATCAGACTGGCACACAATTCGCGATATCCGTCCTGATCGCCGCTCAGCAGAAGGGCACAGGCCAGCTCGAACGTTTCGATGCGGATGCTTCGCCGCTCGGCCCGACGATAGGCTTCCGCCGCCTCGGACCACTGGCTGCGCAGAACCAGCGCCCTGCCTCGCTCGATCCACAACTGGCAGTCGTCGGGTCGGGCCTGGATCACCCTTGCAAACACATCGTCGGATCCGGCGATCTGCTTGGCCAGGTTGCGACGGGGATCACGCCAACCGGCCTCCGGTTCGGCGGGTAACTCTTCCAGCCAAGCGAGATACAGGGCGGCCACAGATTCGCGATCGATGGTTTGCGTGGATTGGGGCTGGTTGCCGATACCCAGCAGCGATTCTGTCTCACGGCGGAGGACCTGGAAGCTCAGCCAGTCCGGCGGCAAGCACGCGGCGGGGCCGTCCGGCTCGACGGGCATCCATGCCAACGACATATGTTCCGCCTCGGCATAGGACCTGCCCACCTCCTTCGGATTTCCCAGTCGAGTATGCGCCATCGCCAACAACCAATGGTTCAGAAAGTCGGCCTGCCACGCGTGAGCGCTGGCCTGCTGGCAGTAGTGGATCGTTCGGGCATAGTCGCCGGCTCGGTAATGTGCCAGGGCCAGAACGTGCAGATGCCACGCTCGGCCTTCGAGTTCGACCATCTGTTCAGCCCAATGGATAATGCCTTCGGGCTGGAATGCCGCTGGGCCCAATTCCGGTGATCCAAGCCAGGTGAAAAGTCGAGATCGGATCCGCGAACTGATCCACTTCGGCCGCCAGACGGATGCACAAATCGCGATATCCCTCTTGGTCGCCACTCAGCAACAGAGCGCATGCCAGTTCGAGCGCCTGGATGGGAATCCCCGGCAGCTCTGCGCGTCGATAGGCCTCCACTGCTTCCGACCATCGGCTTCGCAACGCGAACATCCTGCCTCGCTCGATCCACAACTGGCCATCGTCCGGCCGAGCTTCGATCACCCGTGCAAACACATCATCGGATTCGGCGATCCGTCGAGCCAGCTTGCTCCGCGGGTAATTCCAGCCGTGTTCCGGATCGGGCGGCAGTGCGTCCAGCCACGCCAGATACCACTGGGCGATGCGTTCCGGATCGCTGTCATCCGCAGGAATCAGTTGCGAGGGATCGGCGGACTGTGCATCACGCAGCAAACGCCATCGCACGAAATCTTCCGTCCTATTCTGGTTCTCGTAAAACTGGACGATGGCATCCAACGCTTCGTTCAATCGATGTTCCGCTTCCTGTGGAATGTCGGCCCGTCGTGCGACCATGCCACGATAGCCATCGACCAGCAACCGTTCCGCTTCGTCAAACCGCTCCTGACCCGACAAGCTGCGGCCGAGCATGACTTGCGTGAGGTACGTGCGCCAATCGTCCGGCATCTCCTGTCGGCGAATCGCAAGACTTTCACGCGCATACTCCTCGGCCTCCACGTAACGCTGCTGGGCAAGAAGATAGACCAGCGCCATGGCTAACGCACGAGCGTGGTTCGAAGAATCCGGCCGCACTTGACGTTCCAACGCCACCAATTCCTCGACCAATCGCGATGCCTCGGAGTGTCTGCCGACCGTCTGATAGCCGATGATCAGACTGCGGATCGAGTTCAGTGTATTCGGATGCTGGTCCCCCAGATGAATACGACAGAGCCGGACCGTTTCCTCGTGCAGCGCGATCGCCCGCTGCGACTGGTGCGGGTCGCGATAGGTCGCCGCCAGATTGTGCATGGCCGTCAGCGTCCGAGGATGGTGTAGCCCCAGTTGGGCGCGGTGCAATGCGAGCGATTCTTCGTGCAATCGAACTGCTTCGTCCTGCTTGCCGATCACGCCGTAGGAGATGGCCAGGCTGTTCATCGGCGAGAGAATGTTGGGATGCTCCGGGCCGAAGTACTCGCGAAACAGGCCTAACGTCTCTTCGAGCAGTCGAATCGCTTGCTGGTGCCGGCCCGCACCGAGGTAGGCGGTGGCCAGATTGTTCATCGTGCCTAGCGTTCGCGGATCTTCGGTGCCCAGATGTTGGCGGCACAGTTCGAGCGCATCTTCGTTCATTCGAATGGCCTCGTCATAACGGCCCGCAGCGCGATAGGCGCCCGCCAAGTCGCTCATGGATTGGAGCGTATCCGGATGATCAGGCCCCAGGTGTTCGCGCCGCAGCAGCAGGGTCTGGTGGTACAGCGCAATGGACTGGTCGTACCGGCCGGCGATGCGATAGCTTTCGGCCAGACCGTTCATCGAGGTGAGTGTGTCCGGGTGCTGCGGGCTCAAGTATTGGCGACGCAGTTGGAGCGATTCTTTGTGCAGTGGGATGGCTTCCTTATAGCGGCCGAGCGAATTCAGGATCGAGGCCAGATGGCTCATCGACGTCAGCGTGTCCGAATGTTCGAGCCCTAGTTCGCGCTGGCGGAGTTGCCACGCTTCTTCGATAAGCGGTTCTGCCTGCTGGTACAACCCCAATCCGTCGTACGATTGCCCCAGGGCCGCCAGCAAGCTGGCCCGGATCAGAGGCTGCTCTTCGAACTGGTCCTGCAGTTCGGCGACCGCCCGTTCCAACACCTCGGCCACCGTGATCGTGCGTCCGTCTTGATGCGGGTCCGGACTGCGGAAGACGTTTACCAAGTACCCGGTGACCGTTTCCGCCGCTACCCGAGCCGTCTCGGCGCCGATGCTCGCAGCCTCGGCATCTTGGCGTGCATCCTCGGCGTCCAGCCGGGCAAGGTGCTCGCGGTGCCCGTAAATCGTCGAAAGCAACAGCAAAGAAACCGCCAGGACCGCGACGAATGCGGCCGTGGTGACCGTCATCGGGGCGTGACGCCGCGTCCATTTGGCCAGCCGGTCCAGCGGGCTGGGCCGCCGGGCTTGGATCGGTCGACCGGCCAGAAAACGGCGCAGATCGTCGGCCACTTCGGCCGCCGTCTCGTACCGCTCGCCCGGAACCTTGGCCGCGGCCTTCTGCACAATCGTCTCTAAATCACGGGGGATCGCCCGGTTCAGCCGCGACGGTGGCGGCGGGGAATCCTCCGACAGCACCTGGGCCAGCAGCAATTCCCGCCGCTGATGGCTGAAGGCCGGCCGCAACGTGAGCAACTCGTACAGCGTGATTCCCAGCGAATAGATGTCGCTGCGGCAGTCCACGTGGCCCGAACCGCCACCGGCCTGCTCGGGACTCATGTACCGCAGCGTGCCCAGCACATCGCCGGTCAGCGTCAACTTGGTGCCCGCCTCGATCTGCGCCAAGCCGAAATCGGTGACCCAGAC
>SKKK01000493.1 GCA_007121535.1 Planctomycetaceae bacterium
CACACCTTTCAGCACCACACCTTTCAGCACCACACCTTTCAGCACCACACCTTTCAGCACCACACCTTTCAGCACCACACCTTTCAGCACCACACCTTTCAGCACCACACCTTTCAGCACCGCATTCGTACTGGCACCTTTCAGCACCGCATTCGTACCGGTTCACGCTGCGGATTCTGTCCCGGGGACGCGGGTTCCGCAACAACGTCAAGCGTGCCCGACAAAACATGCCAGATCGCAGCGAGCACCCCGGGGAGAGGGGGGGTGGCGAAAAAGTTGGAAGAAACCGACGAAACGGTTGCGTTCTCGTCCGTGAGGGGTCAGAATTCGTTTTTGCCATCGGCGAAGCAAGCCTACCCCATCCTCCAGCACAAGGAGTTCTGCGAAATGGCAACACGCACCACACGTCGCCGGTTTCTGAAAGCAACCGGCGCGGTCGGCATCGGGTACTTTACGATCACGGCGGGCTTGCTTGCCCAGGGAAAACAGTCGCCGAATGAGCGCATCCGCATGGCCGCCGTGGGCATTGGCGGCCGAGGCGGTGCGAATACGAATGACGCTGGCTTGGCCGGTGAATTGGTGGCCATTTGCGATACGGACACGGGGCGATTGGCCGGCGCGGGGCAGCGGTTTCCCGACGCCAGGCCGTACACCGACTTTCGCCAGATGTTCGACGATCTGGGCGAGCGGATCGATGCGGTGGTTGTCAGCACCCCTGACCACACGCACGCCGCTGCGGGTCTGATGGCCATGCGGATGGGCAAGCACTGTTTCTGCGAAAAACCGCTGGCACGGACCGTTTACGAAGCTCGCTTGATGGGCCAGGTGGCGCGGGACAAGGGCGTGGCTACGTTGATGGGCAACCAGCACACGGCGGCCGACGGTTTGCGCAAAGCGGCGGCCCTGCTGCGAGCGGGCGTGCTGGGCAAGGTCAGCGAGGTCCACGTATGGTCGAACCGGCCCGGCCCTTTCTGGACGCAGGGCGGCCCGCGGCCGGAACCGCATGCCGTGCCGGCGAACCTTGAGTGGGACCTCTGGCTCGGTCCTGCGCCCGAGCGTCCCTACGGCCCCGGTTACCATCCGGGCGGCTGGCGTGGTTGGTGGGACTTCGGCACGGGGGCCTTGGGCGACATGGCATGCCATACGATGAACATGCCCTTCGCCGGCTTGGACCTGCGCGATCCGGTTTCCGTCCAGGCAGAATCGTCGGGCCACAATCGCGACAGTTTTCCGACCTGGTCGGTCATCACCTATGAATTCGCCGCGACGGAATCGCGTGGCGCGCTGAAAATGATCTGGTACGACGGCGGCAAACAATGTCCGCCCGAACTGCTCGACGGCCAGCAGCCCAGTCCCAGCGGTTCTCTGATTATCGGCGACAAGGGCAAAATGTACTCGCCGGGCGACAACGGAGGCGATTACCGGTTGATGGGTGGCGCCGAGGAATTGGAAGTCGAGTTCACGCCCTCACCGGGGCATTTCGCCGAATGGGTCAACGCCATCAAGGGCGGCCCGCCGCCGATGTCGAACTTCCCCGACTACGCTGCACCGCTGAGCGAGACGGGACTGTTGGGCAACTTGGCCTTGTGGGCCGCCCACGAGCCTGGTGTCGGCCCGAAAATCCCCTGGGACGCCGCCGGCTTAAGCGCCACCGAAGAATTGCAGTTCCTCGTGAAACCCGAATATCGCGGCGAATATCTGCTGGACGTGTAACGCGGCCAGAGCTGGTAGAGGCTTCCAGTATCCGGGAGCTGCTAGCGCGACTTGCACCGCGTTGGCCGCTCCGCTTACCACCAAGGACTGACGCATAACACAAATGACGCAAGATGCACCAACCGTGGTTGTCACCAAAGAGACCGTACCGCTCTGGCTGGCGGTGGCGCTCACGGTGCTGATCTCCATGCCCTTTGGGCTGTGGCTGGGCGAGTTCAACTTTACGCTCTGGTGTTCCTTCATTGTGTGGGCCGAGTATTTTGCCCTGGGCGCAAAGCCGGCGGCTCTGAAGCTGATCCTGCCCAGCTTTTCTTACTCGGCGATGCTGACGGCCGTTACCCTGTGGGTCACTCCGTGGTTCGGCTTTCTGCCGAGTCTGGTCGCTGAGGGGGATACGGCGGCGTCCCTGGTCCTGTTTGTCGGGGTGGCCTTCATGGTGTATTCCATGCGATGGTCGAAGACGTTCCAAGACGGTTCCCTGCCGTTCTTCAACGGTGTTTCGATGGTGTTGGCCATCTACTACACGGCCAGCTTTCCCGAGGTGGGCCCCCCGGCCGCCGCAGCCCTGGTCGCCGGCGTGTGGACGATCCTGATGGGCGCGTTCGGCGGCGCGCTGGCCGTTCTGAACGTTTGGCTGACCTTCCCAAAGCCAATTAACCCCGATCGAAGCTGAACAACAGGCGTCGGGAAGCCGCAAGGCGACCCGAGAAAGATGGAAGCGTTGCCGGCGGCGACCTGCAAGACCAGACGACGCTGAACGTGCTGCTGAACCACATCGAATTCGGCATGATGCCCGCAGCCGCCGTCACCGCCAACCGCTTCAGCACCGGCCACCTGGAAGATTCGTTCAACCCCGCCACGGACCGCGCCGCCGCGATGATCGCGCCGGGCAAACTCCGCCTGCAGAAAGGAATCCGCCGGGAAACCGCTGCCGAGCTCGAGCGGCGAGGCCATCAGGTGGAAACGGTCGCCGGCCCGATCGGCCACCCCGTGATGGTCTACCTGGATCACGACACCGGCAAGATGCACGCCGCCGGTGATCCCAAAGCACCACGGTACGTCGGCGCGGTCGACTGAGCGGCTCGGCGGAGGTCCCATAGGGGGTAACGCACCGAGACCTTGCGGAAGTGCCGGTATCGTCCGGGGCGATCGAAACGCCCACCATCTTCCTTGGTAAATGGGGTCTTGTTTTGAACCTTAGTTTACCAATCGAAAAGCATTCGTTCTGCCTTAGCATCTGGTCCAAATGTTGGGGGCCACTTCACCTTTGGAGGGCACCCAAAAACCGGGAAATCCGTTGTGCTCGGAGAGGGTCAGACCCCTTTTCAGACAGAACTTAGCGTTAGTCGAAATAGTGGTACAGGGCCGTGGCCAATTGGTGTCCGAACTTGGTCCAGTGTTCGGATCTGGGGTAGTCTTCCAATCCGGCGATCCAGTTTGCGTTCAATTCATACACGACGGCTGCGATGCCGTAGCGTGCCAGCAGCCCTTCACCGATCGAGCCGGGGTTGCGGAACGTGCTGCGAGTGCTGCCTTCGGTGAACCAGGTGTGTGCCCGCAATACTTGCTCCAGATGCTCCATCCGATCCAGATAGGCGGCCATTGCCTTCGGATCGAGGTCCGGTCGACTGATATGCAGTCGCCCGTGGGCGTCGTTGTGGAAATCCAGCATCAGTTCGGGACGGCGGCCGGCGGCGATCTCGGCTTCCAACCATCGTTCAAGTGCGGCGTTTTCCGGAGCCAATTCCCCATCAGCGGGTTGGTCCCAGTTGCGGTTCAGATCCCTGCCACGAAGATTGAAGCGGGTCATGCCTCGCGCCACGCCGTCCTTGTTGGCCATCGGCATGATGTCCACGGCATAACGTTCCAAATACCGCTTCGCCGAAGGTTCTCCGCTCAACAACCGTTCCAGCAAGCCTTCGATCACCCAGTTGCCGCCCGGTTCCCACGGATGCGCCCGAGCGCGGATCAGCACCCGATGCGGTGCGTCCAGCCGGCCGACGCGGATCATCTCAAGCTCACGCCGCTGGACCGTCCATCCGATCGAATCGATCCGGATCGACGGATGATCGGCGATCCGAGCTTTCAGTCGCTCGAGGTCGTCGATCCCGTAGGGCTCCAGACGAGCCACATACAGCGAATCGCTTTGCATCTGCACCGTCAGCTTCAGACGATGGGGATCTGTGGGCTCGGTCGGAACCGGCTCCCACGACCGCCCATCGTTCGAGACAAAGGCGACCTTGGCTTCGGGGATCGGTCCGCTGGGGCGATGGTTCCAAACATTGGCAAACGGCCCCAGATCCAATGTCAACTCGGCCCCCGGTTCGGCCTCGATGCGAAACAACCAATGTCCATTGGCTCGATTCGGCGACGATCGCTCCTGGTCGTACATTAAATGGATGCGGATCGGTCCGCCATCATCCTGTTCCCACCACAGAGGCGAAGCGTGCTCGAAGGCCGTATCGATGAATCGCAGCGGCCCCGGCTCGTCGCCCCAAACATAGGCGATCGGTGAAACGACCAGCACGAATCCCGCGACGAAGGAAAACCCTGTTCTGATCATGGATCGATCTCCTGGATCTTGGTGGCACCGCAGCACGGACAATCGTCACGCCGCGACAATTTTACCGTCCGCACGTGGCCATGATAAGCATCGTACGTCAGCATCTTGCCCCACAGCGGCTTGCCGGTCGCCGACAGGATCTTGATCGCCTCTAACGCCGCCAAGGAACCGATGGCCGACGAGATACCACCCACCACAGGAAACAGCTCTTCAAACGGTGGCGTATCCGGATAAACGCATTGCAAACAGGCCGTATGACCCGGACGAAACACCGCCAGAGTTCCGCTCATGCCCCATTGAGCCGCGTCGATCAACGGGATTCCCACCCGTACGGACGCTCGATTCAGTCGCAGACGCTCTTCGAAGGTCGGGGGACAGGCGAGGATGATGTCGCAGCGCCGAGCCAACTCGATGGCTTGTTCATCATCCGGTTCGTAATCGATCGCTTCGACTTCGACAAAGCGGTTGAGCGAACGCAGACGCTCGGCAAAAGCCGGGGCGCGGGGCCGATCCAATCCGGCTTCGCTGGCCAAGACTTGACGGTTCAGATCCGGCGAGATCAAGTCGCCGCCGTGAGCGATGATGACGCGCCCGACCCCAGCCATTGTGAGCATCTGGGCGGCCGGGCCGCCCATGCCGCCAACCCGAGTGATCAAGGCGGTGGAACCTTTCAAAAGTTGCTGGCCATGGACATTCAAGACCCCCGGCCCGATCTGCCTCGCATACCGCTCCATCTCGTCAGCAGTCAACGGGATTGGTGTTGGTGACATGGGTGCCTCGCATATTGATTAGAACGAAACGGGTAACTGCAGGCACTGCTGCAACCTTCGGAGAAATTCGTCTCGGCGGATCAGCCGCGCGCCCATCCGACTGAGATGCTCGGTGTCCTGTTGGACGTCCAGCAACTGAAAGCCTCTCCGACGAAGATGCTGGACCAGGAAGACGACGGCGGCCTTCGAGGCATCCCGCTGACGGTGGAACATCGACTCGGCACCGAAAAATCCGCCTATCGCTATGCCGTACAGCCCGCCGACCATCCGAGCATCGTGCCAAACTTCTACGCTGTGTGCCCAGCCCAGATCGTGCATCCGACAAAAGGCCTCGATCATGCCGCCAGTGATCCACGTGCCACCGTCCTTGCGTCGCGGGGCCGCACACGCATGGATCACTTCGTCAAATGCTTGATCGAACGTCACTTGAAATTCACCGCGACGAAGACGCCGCTGCAGACGCCGAGGTACGTGAAGTTCGTCCAACTCCAGCACAGCCCGAGGATCGGGACTGAACCAAGCCAGAATCTCGATATCTCCGTCCACGCACGGCCACGGGAAAATTCCACGCCGATAGGCTGACAACAGCCAATCAGCGGAAAGACTTCCACCCACCATCAGTAGCCCATCCTCGGATGCATCCCTTGTTGAGGGAAACCAAGGTGCATCGGTATGGTAAAAGTGGCTGAGCATAATCAATGATGATAATCGAAGCCGGTTGCGGCGTAACCCGGAGCGGCTGTGAAAAATTGGGACAGGCATCCTGCCGACCCGTTTTTTTCATGGTTTTCGCCGTTTTCGCTCGGAGCCAACCCCCTTTTCCGATAAAGCCGGGAAAATCCTTCGGTCGAACGATGGGAAAGCCTCCGCAGGGGACACCAAGACGTTATAATGAATCTAAACTCAACTCGTATTGCCCCCTCGAAGGGAACAAGACGCTTATGATCGACTCATCCTACCGAACCGAAGGTTTGATTCCTGATCGTGACCGGCCTCAAGCGGATGGACCGGAGAACTACCCGGGACGGGCGGCCTCGATTCCCTCCGACGCATCGAATCCCGTGGGAGACTTAGGTCGCGAAGCGACCGATCCCGGGTCGCAGGCAGCGACTGTCCGGGAATCGAGCCGTGTTCGCAGCGACGGTACGCCCTTGTTTTTCACGTTGCCAAGAATCGTGGCGTTGTTGCTGCTGTGGCTGATTCTGCAATACTTGGTCCCCTATTTTATCGAACGGTATCACTACGCCGCAACGCGAGGACGGCAACTGGCCGAGTACGAAATCGCCGTCGAAGGGCTCAAGACGTTGCCGTTGGACGGCCTGTCCAAAGCGTATCAAATGGTGTCGCAGCACATCGCCCCCAGCGTCGTCCACATCGACGTTGGCAGCCGTAGCGAGGACGTATCGCCGGCGGGGGGGATGCCTCATCCATTCGGACCCCGTATGCCCCTGGATCGTGGGCAAGGGTCGGGTGTGATCGTCGATCCCAACGGTTACATCGTCACGAACTACCATGTGGTGGAACAAGCGGGATCGATCCAGGTATCGTTGAGCGACGGCCGAAGCGTAAAGGCTCGCGTGGTGGGTTTCGACCGGGAAACGGATCTGGCGTTGTTGAAAATCGAAGCGAATTCGCTGGTCGCTGCCCAGTGGGGTGACAGCGACGAATTGGAGGTCGGGGCTTTGGTATGGGCCGTCGGCAGTCCTTTCGGGCTGCAAAGCACCACCACGTCGGGCATCGTTAGCGGCAAGCATCGGGCTGGGCTGCGCGGGGCGGTTTACCAGGATTTTTTGCAGACCGATGCGGCTGTGAATCCCGGCAACAGCGGGGGACCACTGGTCGACGTGCGAGGAAAGATCGTCGGGATCAACACGGCCATCCTGGGCGAGGCCTTTCAGGGCGTCAGTTTCGCCATCCCCAGTCGCGTGGCCAAACACGTGATCGAGCGTTTGCAGCGCGAGGGTCGCGTCGCTCGCGGCTGGTTGGGCGTGGAATTGCGACCCGTCACCGATGAAGATCTGGTCAACGCCAGCTTGCCGGACAAGCAGGGCGCCTGGATCGTCCGCTGTCATGACGATCATGGATTATCCTCACCAGCTCGTTTGGCAGGCATTCAAAGTGCTGACGTCATTATTCGATGGAACGATCAAGTCATCGCGAGACCGGACGAGCTGATCCGAGCCGTCGGCGAAACAGAAGTGAATGCGACCGCCGAAGTCGTCATTCGTCGCGATGGCCAGGAGTTGACGCTCGAGGTGCAAGTGGCCGAACGCCCGGTGAACCTGCGTTCGTAGTGTTTCGAGGGAAAGCAAATCGCCATGGAGTGGATGTTCGAAGATCCCGTCCCGATCGTCATCGTCGGTGGTTTGACGGCCGCGATTCTGGGCGGCGGCTGGATTCAAACCGGTCGTAATCTGCTGTTGTATTTGATGATCGCGGCGTTGGTGCTGACCGGCATCCTTGTGATCGTCGAACGCCTGGTGGTTACTCCGCGAGAGGAAGTGCGCGCCACCTTGTTCGAAATCGCTCGATTGGTCGCCGACAACGACATCCAGGCGGCGGTGGACTACGCCCATCCCGATGCCCGTGAGATCCGCGACATGGCGACGTCCGAATTGTCGTTGTATCACTTCCACTCCGTCGACATCAAACGTAATCTAAGGATCACGGTCTTTCCCGACCATGAGCCACCCCGCGCGGTGGCCGACTTCAACGTGGTCGTGATCATCGACACGCCAGACGGATTTCTGACCGAACGTCGCATTCCCAGGTTCGTCGAGGTGACATTGCTTCAGGATGATGAAGGCCGCTGGCGAGTCACCGATTACGCGCACGACACACCGCAACGCGGGTGGACGACACGCGAGGATCACTGATTCGAAATGCCGTTTCGGCAGCGATGCAGAAAATGGGCTGGAATGCCACGCCTTTGGGCACGTCAATTTCTGCCTGTTCGCCTTGCCAAGGCCTTCCGATGTTGTGAGAATGAAAAGGCGCGGCTTAGAAGCCGTAACAATACCGGGTTGGCCTCGGAGATCCCGACCCACATGAGCGGTTTAGTTGCGGCCTCTATGGACTCCCCGAGTGTGCCGGATCTGTGATCTGGTGCCACGACGTTTTTCCGCCGCAGTGGCAGCCAATCGATCCCGCCTGAGAGCGGTGCGACAATCGGAGAAAACCGATGAGTACTGAGACGATCCTTGTTGAACAACCATCGTTGACAATTCCACCGGAGGCTTGGCCCGACGTCGAGCATTTGGTGACGGAGGATGATACGCCCGTGGACAATATCTTCTCCGAAAAGCAACAGCGTCTGTTGACCGAGCCACTCCATCACTGGCGTGAACAGGCGACCGAAAAACGCTCGTTTATCGCACTGGCCAACGTGGGATTGTTCTACGCGGTGGGCCAACCGCCTTACGTGCCGGACATGATGTTGAGCCTGGATGTGAAACTGCCGGCAGACGTTTGGCCGAAAATACACCGCTCGTATTTTGTCTGGCAATACGGCAAACCGCCGGATGTGGTCATCGAGGTTGTCTCGAACAATCGAGGCGGTGAGGACGACGCGAAGCTGGCGGGTTATGCACGGATTGGCATCCGTTACTATGTGATCTACGATCCGGAACGAATTCTCAGCGATCAAGCCGTCCGCGCATTCGGTTTGCAGCCGACGGGATATCAGCCGTTGTCCGCGCCGATCCGATTGGCCGGTGTCGGGCTGGGTTTGGAACTGTGGGAGGGCCAGTATGAAGACCTCCATGACACGTGGCTCCGTTGGACCGATGAACAGGGACAATTGATTCCCACGGGGGCGGAATGCATCCACCAGCAACGGCAGCGGGCCGAGCGTTTGGCCGAACAATTGCGACGCCTGGGCGTTCAGCCGGATGCTTGACGTCGGGCGAGTGCACCAATGCAAAGATGAAGCTTGGACGATGCGCTCGCTCCAAATGGTTCACGTTCCGATCTGTTCGGATAATCGGCGGTACATCAGGAAATAGAACATCTCCAAGTAGCGACCCGTTTCTTCGCGTTCGATGTTCGAGATGTACTTCCAGAATCCATAGATGCGAGCCAGTTTCAGCAGGCGATCGGCATACCGTTTCCAGGTGTACCGCTCGGCGATCCGCTGCAAGCCGCCTTCGGAGATCGTTTCCCAGTGCCGGGGATCCTCGCGGCAGCGGAGCAGGAAATCCAGCATCTTCTTCGCGGACAGGTCGCCGTGGTTCGGGTCGATATGGAACCCGGAAACTCCGTCGACGATGGTTTCCGAAGGACCGCCGAATCGCGTCGCAAAGGTGGGCAGCCCGGAACTCATCGCTTCGATGACCGTCAGCCCGAAGGCTTCGAACAAAGCGGGTTGGACAAAGGCGCCGCGGGTATCGGCCACCTGGCGATACAGTTCTCCGACCAGATGCTTGTCCGTCTGCATGGCCATCCAGCGGACTCGGCCGTCCAACTGGTGCTCGTCCATCAGCTCGTGCAGACGCCGGATCTGCTGCGCCTCGTCGGCATCCGTCGACGCATCGGGGTCCAGGTGGCCTCCGACGATCAACAGGTTGGCTTCGGCTTGCAACTGAGGCGACTGGGCGTACCAATCGAGCAGGCCGGCCGGATTCTTGATCCGATCCAGACGGGACATCGCCATCAGCAGCGGTTTGCTGCGGTCTTGCAGGCAACCGCGAGCCTCGCTGCTGCCATCGCCAAAGATCATCTTGGCCACCACTTGCCGCAGTTCCTCCGGACGACGCTCCTCGTGAGAGTACGGAAAGAACACGTGGGGATCGGCGCCCGGTGACACGATGTTGAACTTGGGGTCGTACACATCGATGCCATAGGCGACTCGATACAACCCCGGCAGCGTATAGGACTGGTAGCTCTCGTATTGTCCGAGCGAATCGCTGGTGCCGGCGATCTCTTGATACGTACTGGTGATGATGAAATCGGCCGTGTTCATGGAGATCAGATCGGCCGTGTATTGGCAGGCGAAGTGGTGTTCACCCTCGTGTTCTTTCCAGTACAGATCCGAGTGCAGGTACTTCGTCTTCTCCAGCGCGTGCGCGATGTTGCACTGCGTCACTTTCATGGCATGGGCCAACATCGAGGCGACGATGTTGCCGTCCGAGTAGTTGCCGATGATAAAGTCGGGACGGCCCTGGCCTTCGGCGATGATTTCGCGGGACACTTCCGTCGCAAATCGTTCCAGGTAGGGCCAGATATGGAAACGCGAGATCCAATCGTTCACGATCTCGCCCGATTCCGTGCGAAAGGGTACGCGGAGGATCCGAGCGTTCCGAGTCCCGACGATGGGCTCGGTCCGCTCGTGGCACGTCGTTCCTTCCGAGTTGGGAATCAGACGCGTGACGACCAGGATTCTCGGTTCCACATCCAGGCCTTGACGATCGATGAAATCGTACATCTCGTTTTCCAACGCACGGACCTGGTCCAAGATGTAGACCACCTGGCCACCCGTATCCGGTTTGCCCAGCACGCCGGATTGGGCGAAAAACCCGTGCGGTGAAAGGATGGTGATGGTAAAGATCATCGGAATGCGTCCCAGAAAACGCATGACGCTGTCCGGTCCGGGCGCTTCCAGAATCTCCGACAAGAACTGCATGCTTTCGCGAGCGCGCTTGACCGTCTTACCCCAACCGGGCTCGAACCCGCGTCGAGCCATGTCGGCGGCGATGTCGCGCCAGAGTCGATCAGACGGTTGCTCGCCGAGAAACGCATCGGCTTCCAACAGGGCCTCGTGCAGCGATTCGACGTCTTCGATGGACCGATTCAGCATCAATTGCTGGCCCTGCACTCGATGCAACTTCAAGAAGTCGAACAGCTTCTGCACGCCGCCCGTCGCATCCTGGAACAGGCGATTGGACAGATGACGGTTCAAAAACGCCACCCCTTGGCCGATCGAACGGGCGTCTCGCAGACGCGGAAAGCCTCGTCCAAACGGCTTCAGATCGAACTCGAGCGTCGGGATGCTGCGCAAGGCGGGATCGACGATCCGTTCTTTGCTGCGCAGGAACTGGCTGATCGTAATCTGCCGCAGGCTCATCTGCTCGCAATCCAGTTGCCAGAACCCGCGACGAGCGACCGACCAGCGGACGTCCAAGTACATGGCCGAATCACGAAAGAACGCCTCTTGGGCCGCCTCCATCAATCGATGCAACGGACTATCACGCAGTTCCACACCGGGCTGAGTCGTGCAGAAATCCTCGAGAATCTCTACCAGGTCGGAACTCAGCAGGAATGATTTGTCCTGGTCGCGATATCGTCTGAGCAAGAGATAGACCGCATCACGATGCTCGTTGCAAAAACGTTCCAAATCACTACTTTTCACATCAGTCTCCCGTCATGGGGTAGCAAGAAGAAATCAATTTGCGGAAACCAGATATCTTTCCAACAACGTCGCGATATCGAAGCAGTGCCTGGCCTTTCGAACCGAATCGTCCACCACGGGATCGATCGCCACCGAAAAAACCTCCAGCGGCAGCGAGTTCAGCAGACGGCGAGCCAACGCCATGTCACCGATTTCGCATAATTGCCCGTTTTCGCCAGCCGATTCCAAGTAATCCTCAGCACGCTCTGACGAAGTGAACAAGGCGATCGCCGTCAGGGGACGGCCGTCGCTGGCCCGGCCTTGAATACAGGCGTACCCGGTGTCTTGCGCGATCGCGTAGACCGGGTAATTCCAGGGCGAATAATCGGCTGCCAAATGCTTGTCTCGCAGCGCGTCGATCGACACTTTCCAACGCGTCCGAGCGCGACGCTGCACCACTCGCGGATCGAAGGCGACTTGGGTGACCGGGGCCCGAAGCGCGTCCAGCAGCCAACGGAACTCACGAGCGTTCTGCAACACCGACGGTTGACCCGGCAATCCATGGTCATCCATGAACTCAACTGCCGACTCCCGGCAGGTATAGACGACCAACATTTGATCTTCCGAGCCATCATGGGCAAAAATCGAAACGTAGCCGTCTTGATGCGGGATCAAGTAGATCGGGTATTCCCAGTTGATATCCATGGCCAACAGCACTGCTAACTTGCTACGGTTGGTGTTCGGGGCGGAGTAGGTCGAAGACCGTCTTGACCGGGCTGAACACCGCGTGGGGAACCTCGACGAAGATCGTGTTCCAATAGGCCATCGAGCCGTTCCAAAGGCCCGGACGTTCGAGCACTCGGATCGGCCGCCCGGCAGCCGTCTTGGAAGTCAGGAAGAAACGCTGGTCGTCGACGTAGTCCTGCAAAGGGTACGATCGATGATCCGCATCACGCAATCCCAACGCCATGAAAACCGGGTTGAAATGGGTCGCCGCGGCGAAGATCTCCTGCTGGGCAGGGTCTTGCGGCGTTACTTCGGCGCTTTCGATGATCTGCAGGCAATCCGACTGATCGGATTGACGGACCCAAAAGGGACCGCCACCGGGTTCTCCTTCGTTCGGCACGACACCGCAGATGCGTAACGGCCGATCCAAACGCCGCAGCAACCTCTGCCGCCGCTGCTGCGGATCATCGCCGCTGTCATCCACGTCGATCAAACCACGAAAAGCATCGCGCAGCAATGAGTCAGCATCTTGCCATGCCCGAGTGCCTTCTGCCGTTTGCAGCGACGCCAGGCATCGATGAATCTCGGTTTGAAGATGGATCAGGTAGCCCCCCAGTACTTGAATCCAATGGTCGGCCGCCGCTCTCCAATTTGCGTGAGCGACATTGTCGACGTTCTTGACAAAGACGAGATCAGCTTCAAGATCGGCCAAGTTTTCCAGCAACGCTCCGTGCCCACCCGGGCGGAAGACCAGGCGGCCATCGTCATCGCGCAGCGGTTCGTCCCGCTGGTCCAAGGCCATGAGATCGGTCGACGGTTTCTGCTGGCTGAAACCGACATCCAGCCGAACACCGACTTCGGTACGCAGGGCCCGAACCAGGCGGTCCAGCATGCCCTCGAAGCGATGTCGATGTTCCGGAGATACCGTGAAATGAGCCTGACATCGCTGCTGGTCGTCTGAGAAGCATGCCGCCGCTTCTCGCAGATGCTCTTCGAAGGACGTGCGATGGGTCGCGCCGTACGAGTGGAATGGCAAGAGCGCTTTTGGCAACTGACCCAAACTCAATCCGGATTCGCCCAAGAGCAATTCTTCCAGCGTCGTATCGTCATGAGCCGCGCGAAGTTCGGATAGCTCGTAGCCCTTGCGGCTGGCCACGGTCTGCAACTCTCCGTAGAAGGCGAAGCGTTCCAGTTGCTCGACCAGTCGACTCAGATCCTGCTGGTCCTTCCATGCGAACATTCTGGAGGCTGCCCCGGAAGCCGGCACGAACTTGCTCCAGCGCCCTTGCTGAGCTGCGTGATGATGGGCCTCCAAAAAACGGCCATGATCCCGCTCGGGTATCTGCTGGATGCCGTCACCGACCTTGCACGGGCGGATCAGATGGGGATGGTGGCTTGGCTGGCGCAGCATCCGTATCTGCTGGTCGGCGGCATCGATCGAGATGCCGCGTTCGCTTAACTGGCGTCGATCCTCTTCCGACCACGCAACCGTCATCTTTTCTCCTTACCCAGGCTGACACCCGTAACCGACATGGGTTGGGTCTCCGACCGCCCCGGTCGGGACAGAGTCCCAACCTACGAAAATGCGGGCACCGTGCGCGCATCTTACAGCCGTAGACTCGAAGCCTTCTGTCAATAACTCTCAGGGCGCACGTCCACCGTTGTTGCCAGACGCAGCCCCCAACGTCGTGAAGGATCTTCGTAGCCGAATTCACCAGAATTCGGTTGTTCTTGCACGTTCCGAATTCTGGCGAATTCGGCTACCTTCTGCTTGCCTGCGTTTTTTCGGGGCAGAAAATCCTTCACGGCGTTGCACAGCCTCCCCGCAAAACCGTCCTAACGATCGCTCCATTATTGCGTTCTTCGAACGTTGTACAACAGTGAACAGATGTTCTGTATTCGACGGTGCGATCGGCTGGCGACCGCCGCGGCTGGCGGTGGTCGCTCCGACCGCGAACGGCGTGGTGTCAAGCCATGGCGAGGCCCGGGGCGGTTGACAGCGTGCTGCTGATCGGCGACAGTAGAACCAGTGGGAGTAGGGAAAACCACTCATCGCCCTGTCGTCAGCGGCTTGGAAAACGTCGCTTCATCCGCCTCGAAGTTCGAGGCAAGGAGGTATTCGCATGTACATCCAGTTGGTCAGCATCCATGGTTTGATTCGAGGGTCTCGTATCGAGATGGGGCGAGACGCGGATACGGGTGGTCAGGTCCGTTACGTTTTGGAGCTGGCCAAGGCGTTGAGCGAATTTCCCGACGTCGAAGCCGTGGATCTGTTCACTCGCCGCATCCGCGATCAGCGGGTGTCCGACGATTACTCGGCAGACATTGAAACGCTGGGTTCCAAATGCCGCTTGGTGCGACTGCCGTGCGGCGGTGGCCGCTACTTTCGAAAGGAACGTCTGTGGCCCTACTTGGATGACTACGTCGATGCGATGATTTCGTTTACTCGGCGCGAAGGCAAGGTACCGACGGTCGTCCATGGCCATTACGCCGACGCGGGGTACGTGGCGCGCGAGGTGGCTGCCGCGTTCGGAACGCCTTTCGTGTTCACGGGACATTCGTTGGGCAAGCCCAAGCTGGATTACCTGCTGAGCGAAGGCTGGACGCTGGAAGAGGCGGATAAAGAACTGAGCATCAGTCACCGGATCGACGTCGAGCAGGACTGCCTGGCCGTCGCCGATATGGTGATCACCAGCACGCGGCACGAACGCGACGACCAGTACCGGAAATACTATCAGGACTCGAATCTGCGTTTCGAGGTCATTCCGCCCGGGACGGACCTCAGTCGTTTCTTCCCCTACTACGAATACGAACTGGCGGCCGACCAGGTGGACGAGCACTTCAAGCAGGCTCGGATACGGATGAAGAACGAGCTGGGACGTTTCCATTTCGATCCGGACAGGCCGTTGATCCTGGCGTTGTGCCGGCCGGATCGCCGCAAGAATATCGGGGCTTTGATCCGAGCGTACGGCGAAAGTCGGCCGCTGCAGGCCATCGCGAATCTGGCGGTCTTTGCCGGCATCCGCGAAGACATCGGTTCGATGCCCGAGAACGAACAGCAAGTGTTGACCGACATGCTGCTGGCAATGGACCGTTATGATTTGTACGGCAAGATGGCGATCCCCAAAGACCACAACTCGGAATTCGACGTTCCCGAATTGTATCGGCTGGCGGCATCCAACCATGGCGTGTTCGTCAACTCGGCTTACATCGAGTTGTTCGGATTGACGGCGATCGAAGCTTCGGCGACCGGGCTGCCGTTTGTTGCGCCGCGGGACGGCGGTCCGCGCGACATCGTGGAAAACTGCCAAAGCGGCATCATCGTCGACACCAGGGATCAGCAGGAGCTGACCGATGCCATGCTGAAGCTGTTGACCGATCGCAACTATTGGGACCAGTGCTCGAACAACGGCATCAACCTGGTGCGCGAGCATTATTCGTGGCACACGCACTGCGGGCGATACCTGGAGTGTTTGAAGGATCTGACCGTGAAGTCCAAGACAACGGCGCCGGCGGTCAATTTGGCGCCGGGGCGACGGTTGGCCCAGTTGGACAGCATGCTGATCACGGACATCGACAACACGCTGCTGGGCGATGACCAGGCGCTCGATCAGTTGAAAGGGATCATCCGCCAACATCGCAGTCATATGGGATTCGGCGTCGCATCGGGACGCGCCTTGGAATTGATCGAGCAGGTGTTGGACGAGCACCAGTTGAACGAGATCGACGTGGTGATCGCTGCCGTCGGCACGCAGATCTACTACGGCCGCGATTTCGCGCCCGACAAAGGGTGGGCCAGCCATCTGCGGACTCGATGGTACCCCGATCGCATTCGCGAGGCGTTGGACAAGCTGCCGTTTCTGTTCTTGCAAAAGGAGCAGCACACACAGCAGGAGTTCAAGATCAGTTACGATCTGGACGACAGCGTCGAGCCGGACACGGTGCTGCCGCAGATCCACGAAACCCTGGCGAAAGCTCGCGCGCCCCATTCCTTGATCTTTTCCCATGGCGTGTTCGTGGACATCCTGCCCTACCGAGCTTCGAAAGGCAAGGCGGTCCGGTACCTTTCCGGCAAATGGAACGTGGCGTTGGAACGGATGGCAACGGCCGGTGATTCGGGCAATGATGCCGACATGCTGATCGGCCAGACCGCAGGGATCGTGGTCGGCAACCACGACGAAGAACTGCAGGACCTGAAGGGCGTCCGGTCCGATCGCATCTTCTATGCCCAGGCGCATTGTGCCGGCGGGATCATCGAGGGCCTGCGGCATTACGGGCTGATCGAGCAAACAGAGGCCGCCGTGGCGTGAGGACAAATTCGTAGCCGAATTCCAAGTTCGTAGCCGAATTCGCCAGAATTCGGCCGTTTCTCGAGCATCCCGAATTCTGGCGAATTCGGCTACAAATGCTTCACAGCGTTGGGGTGGCTGACACCCAGCGCCCGTCCGATCACCGGGACACCAGCGGTACGTTGCGGCCGCGCAAGTACTCTTTCAACTCGGGGATGCCGATCAGATGGAAGTGGAAGACCGAGGCGGCCAGCAGGACCGACGCGCCGGCTTGGAACGCTTCATAGAAATGCTCCAATTCCCCCGCACCGCCCGAAGCGACGATGCGGGCGTTGGTGGCCTGACGCATCGCGCGGATCACGGGCAGATCGTAGCCGGTTTTTGCGCCATCGCCCGCCTTGCTGGTGGGCAAGATGCACGTCACGCCGAACGCATCGACTTGCCGAGCCCACTGGATGGCGTCGGTGCCGGTCGCGGTCCGCCCCCCGTCGATATAGACCTCGTAACCCGATGGCAGCGCCGGGTTCTGGTCCACGTCGATCGCCACGGTGACTTTCTCCGATCCGAACTGCCTCACCATTTCGGCGATCACTTGCGGATTGCGAAACGCGGCACTGCTGGTCGAGACCTTGTCGGCTCCCGCTTCCAGGACGGCGGCGGCCGAAGCCACGTCCGAGATCCCGCCACCGACGGTCAGGGGCACCGTGGTAACCTCCGCCACACGGCGAACGACCTCCAACATGGTGCGGCGCCCTTCCACCGTGGCAGTGATGTCCAGCAGCGCCAATTCGTCGGCTCCCGCTTGACAGTAAGCTTGGGCGCATTCAGCCGGATCGCCCGCGTCGCGGATATCGACAAAATGAACTCCTTTTACAACCCGACCATCTTGCATGTCCAAACAAGGCATGATCGCAACCGGTTCTGTCATGTTCTGTTCTCCGCTTATTGGATGGTGGCGTGATATTCCTGCAAGCTTTTGACCTGGCCATGTCCTTTGTGGTACGCACGGATGCCTTTGGCCGCCGCCAGGCCCGCGGCCACGGTCGTGATGTAGGGGACCTTGCGTCGCACGGCGGTCTTGCGGATATATGAATCGTCCTCCATGCTGGCTTTGCCACTCGGGGTGTTGATTACCAAGTGGATCTCGCCATTGGAGATGGCATCGCCCAGATTGGGGCGGCCTTCGTGCATTTTCAAGATCCCTTCGACTTCCAATCCGGCGGCGGCCAGGCATTGGCGAGTTCCCTCGGTGGCCCGGATCGCAAACCCCATCTCGGCGAATCGCCGCGCGACTTCGACGATCGCTGGCTTGTCCGGATCGGCGACGCTGATCAGCACGGTGCCCTCGGCCGGCAAACGGACCTGCGTCGCCTGCTGGGACTTGTAGAAGGCCAATCCGAACGAATCTGCCATCCCCAGCACTTCGCCGGTGCTGCGCATCTCGGGACCCAAAAGCGGGTCGACCTCGTGGTACATGTTGAATGGAAAGACGGCTTCCTTGACGCCGAAATGCGGAATGTTTTTTCGGCCGAGACCCAATTCGGACAACTTCTTCCCCAACATGACCTGGGTCGCGATGCGAGCCATGGGAATGTTGCACACCTTGGAGACCAGGGGCACGGTCCGGCTGGCTCGCGGATTGGCTTCCAGGATGTACACCGTATCCTGATAGATGGCATACTGGATATTCATCAACCCGACGACCTGGAATTCGATGGCGATCTTGCGGTTGTATTGATGGATCGTGTCGATGTGTTTGGGGGCGATGCTGATCGGCGGGATCACGCACGCCGAATCGCCCGAGTGGATGCCGGCCAGTTCGATGTGCTCCATTACGGCCGGCACAAAGGCATCCTCGCCGTCGGCGATGGCGTCGGCTTCGACCTCGATCGCGTTCTCCAGGAATCGATCGATCAACACCGGCCGATCCGGCGATACCTCGACCGCCGCCGAAAGATAACGCTCCAATTCGGTTTGGTCATGCACCACTTCCATCGCCCGACCGCCCAGAACGAACGACGGCCGGACCATCAGCGGATAACCGATGCGATCGGCGATCGCCACGGCTTCTTCCGGTGTGCTGGCCATTCCCGATTCGGGCTGCGGGATACCCAACTTGCGCATCATGCGGCAGAAGTGGGCGCGATCCTCGGCCCATTCGATCGCTTCGTGCGACGTGCCCAAGATCTTGACACCCGCGTCGGCCAACTGCCGAGCCAGGTTCAAGGGCGTCTGCCCACCGAACTGGACGACCACTCCTTCGGGCTTTTCCCGTTCGTAAATGCTCAACACATCCTCGACCGTCAGCGGTTCGAAGTACAACCGGTCCGACGTATCGTAGTCGGTCGAGACGGTCTCGGGATTGCAGTTCACCATGATCGATTCGAAGCCCTCGTCCCGGATCGCCAACGCCGCGTGCACGCAGCAATAGTCGAACTCGATTCCCTGGCCGATACGATTGGGGCCGCCGCCCAGGACCATGATCTTGCGGCGATCGGAGACCGGTACGTCGCCCGACCCGTTGTAGCTGGAATAGTAGTAAGCCCCGCTTTCCACGCCGCTGACCGGTACCGCGTGCCAACCTTGAACGATTCCCAGAGCCTGACGATGCTGACGGATCTGGAATTCGGGAATCTGCAGCAGTTTCGCCAGATAGCGATCGGCAAAGCCGTCTTGCTTCGCACGCCGCAGCAGGTCCTCAGGCGGCATGCTCCCGCGATGTTGCAGAATCTCCTGCTCCACTTCCAGCAGTTCCTTCATCTGCTGGATGAACCACGGCTTGATATGCGTCCTTTCGTGCAGCGTTTGTACGTCGGCGCCTTGTCGAAGCGCTTCGTACATCAGGAAATGCCGTTCGCTGGATGGTTCCGACAATCGCCGCATCAGATCGTCCAGTGGCAAGGTGGAAAAGTCTTTCGCGAAACCCAGGCCGTAACGATCGATCTCCAACGATCGAATGGCCTTCTGCAGCGATTCCTTATACGTCTTGCCGATGCTCATCACCTCGCCCACCGCCAGCATCTGAGTACCCAGCCGATCGGTCAGGCTCGGGAACTTTTCGAATGCCCAACGCGGGAACTTGATCACCACGTAATCGCCCCACGGCTGGTACTTTTCCAACGTTCCCAAACGCCAATAGGGCAATTCGTCCAGCGTCAATCCACCGGCCAACAACGAGGACACCATCGCGATCGGGAAGCCGGTTGCCTTCGAGGCCAAGGCCGAAGATCGCGAAGTGCGCGGGTTGATCTCGATCACCACCACGCGTCCGGATTTCGGATCATGCGCCAATTGCACGTTCGTGCCGCCGATCACCTCGATGGCCTGGACGATCGCGTACGAGATCTTCTGCAAACGGTCTTGTAGCTCGGGCGAAATCGTCAGCATCGGCGCGGTGCAAAAGGAATCGCCCGTGTGGACTCCCATCGGATCGACGTTCTCGATGAAACATACGGTGATCAACTGGTTTTTCGCGTCGCGGACGACCTCCAGTTCCAGTTCTTCCCATCCCAGCACGGATTCTTCGACCAACACCTGACCGACCATGCTGGCATTCAAGCCGCGTTGGACGACCTTGCGAAACTCGTCCAAGTTAAAAACCAGCCCGCCGCCAGTACCTCCCATGGTGTACGCCGGTCGGATCACCGCGGGCAGTCCGATCCGCTGTACGGCGGCTTCGGCTTCTTCCAGAGTGTGCGCGATCTCGCTTCGCGGCATCTCGATCCCCAAACGATCCATCGTGTCCTTGAACGCCTGGCGATCCTCGCCGCGCTCGATGGCGTCCAATTGAACACCGATCACCCGCACCCCGTGTTCCACCAACACACCAGCGCGGTGGAGTTCGGAGCTCAGGTTCAACCCGGTTTGCCCACCCAGGTTCGGCAGCAGGGCATCGGGCTTCTCTTTCGCCACGATGTCGGCCAGGCAATCCAGCGTCAGCGGCTCGATGTACGTGGCATCGGCCATGCCGGGGTCGGTCATGATCGTCGCCGGATTGGAATTCACTAGAACCACCTTGTAGCCCAAATGGCGTAACGCCTTGCAGGCCTGAGTCCCGGAATAGTCGAATTCGCAGGCCTGGCCGATCACAATGGGACCAGAGCCGATGATCATCACTTTTTCAATGTCGTCGATTTTGGGCAAAACGTGTTACTCCTATGGGCCGTGATAAAACCGCCTACGTAGGATGGCTCTCCGAGCCGTCAGGCGGTTTTGTTACGGCCTCTAAGCGAGGCGGTCTCGTGGTGTCACAATAGAACGATGCCACTCGTCCTGCCCGTCAACCGGGCGGACTCCACGCGTTTTACCAAGTGGGAGAGGGCAGCATTCAAGCCAGTGGGTTGGAAAACCAACGGCGACATCTTAGTGCCCATATCCCAGCGGATCAAGCATGGGCGGTTGGCAATCGAGCGCCGGTTGCCGATAATCGTTTCCGGTGCGTTTCCGTCGCTTGAAAGCGACCTGTTCCGACGTTGGGGCGCGAGTGTTGAAAGGATGATGATGAAAACGATGCAGGCGATTCGTCGTTGTTTCTGGGTAACGATATGGGGACTGGCAACGCTGGCGCTTGCCGACGACGGCCAGCCATCGGCGTCGACGGGCTGGCAAGCTGGCGTGGCGACGGCAAAGATCACTCCGGACGAACCGATGTACATGGCGGGGTACGCGGCGCGGAAAGAGCAAGCCGAGGGGACCGAACAGGATCTGTTCGCCAAGGCGTTGGCGATCGAGGACGATCGAGGACACCGTGCGGTGCTGTTGACGATGGACTTGATCGGCGTCAGCGACGCATTGCGATCCGTCGTCGCGGATCGGGTCCGGACTCAGCATGGA
Organism: Planctomycetaceae bacterium; assembly: GCA_007121535.1. GTDB lineage: Bacteria > Planctomycetota > Planctomycetia > Pirellulales > Pirellulaceae > SKKK01. Next base: position 21,220 of record SKKK01000493.1, read on the forward strand.
ATCGAACCGGCGTCGCTGCTGATGAACGCGTCCCATACGCACTGCGGCCCCGCCTATACGCGAGACGACGCCCGCGAGTATTTCGACTGGCTCAGTTCCACCCTGGTCGACATCGTGGGACAAGCGATCGCCGACCTGCAACCGGCTCGATTGTCCTACAGTCACGCTCGCTGCGGTTTCGCGATGAATCGTCGCACCCCGACCGAACGCGGGTACCGCAACCATCCCAATCCCGAGGGACCGGTCGATCATTCCGTGCCTGTGCTCAGCGTATCCGACGCCGACGGGCAGCGGCGAGCCGTCGTCTTCGGCTATGCCTGTCACACGACCACGATGGGCTTTCTGCGCTGGTTGGGCGATTATGCGGGGTATGCGCAGGAGTATTTCGAGCAGGATCATCCCGGCGTGACGGCCATGTTCGTGGCCGGATGTGGCGCCGACCAGAACCCGTATCCTCGCAGGGAGTTGAAATACGCACAGTACCATGGCCGCGCGTTGGCAACCGCCGTCGAAGCCGCCTTGGAGATCGGCCAGACCACTCCCCGGCACCAGCACCCGTTGCAAGGGCCTTTGCACGCCGTGATGGAGACCGTCGACCTTTCGTTCACCGATCCGGATCGTCCCGACCACGCCTATCCGGTCCAGGTGTGGCGATTCGGCGACGGGCTGACGCTAGTCGCGTTGGGCAACGAGGTGGTGGTCGATTATTCCCTGCGTCTGAAAGAAGAACTGGGCCATGCGAGGGGCACGGCCGTCTGGGTAGCCGGCTACTCGAACGCTTATCCCGGTTACATCCCCAGTCGGCGAGTGCTGTTGGAAGGCGGCTACGAAGCGGACAGCCGCCCGTGGGACCCGGATCTGGAAGAACGCATCGTCGCCAAGGTCCACGAATTGTTCCAGCGGGCGTGTCCTGCAGCGAACTTGCACGATTGATGCTGGACTCAGTTTGCGTCCAAGCCCTGCGGGGCCGAACGCAGCGCCGCCCTACCATGCCATGCCAAGACGTCGTGCTTTTCGCCAAGTCAGAGCGACATAGAGGGCAATGCCGGGACTCAACGCAATCAATGCAACGACAACGAGTTCGGCGCGAAATACTTCCGTCCGCCCTTGTAAGTACGAACTGACGCACAGTGGGACCAGGAAAGCCACAAGTGGACCACATAGAAGTGCGTGGCGTTTGAAACCCTTTCGAGGGTAGTACATCATAAAGCCGATCGTCGCGACGGCGACGACGAAAGATCGCTGGATGCCGTTCCAAATGCTTTGCAGCCGACCGGGTCGCGGCTCTTCACGTTGCGGAAGGAAGCCGCCTCTGGGAGCAAAACGTCCGGTCGGCAAACTTGACGCCCCGGGTTGCTCGATCGGTGTGGCCACCCAGGCAAACGCCTGCGGAAGAACGGTAACGGCCACCACAAGCATCAGAGCAAATACCTTCCGGAATCCACCGGGATAGAACTCGTCACGATAGCGAATAATCTCGACATCTTCCATCGTCATGGTCCTTCTCTGTGACTGGCCAAACGTATCAACGTTCCATGATTTTATCCCACGCAAAACCGAATTTGCAAGCGTCCACTGACGATCATCCAGCCCCGCAGCAAGTCCAGGCTGCCCTTGTCCAACCATCAAAGCGAAAAGCGAAAAGCGAAAAGCGAAAAGCGAAAAGCGAAAAGCGAAAAGCGAAAAGCGAAAAGCGAAAAGCGAAAAGCGAAAAGGACAGGCATGTTTTGATTGGCCCGAAGTGGCGGTGTGTAGAAAGTGCTTGCCTAGAATGTCTGTCGGCAGCGACGGATTGGCGCGGAACATGCGAAACGCAGTATGCTTGGGGCCACGGTTCGGGAGTGCGCGTTCAGAATGGCGGCAACTCGATCGGTGTCGAGTAACGTGAGAAGTCGGAAAGAAAGACTCGATGATCGGGCTCAGGCAGGCCCGGCGGCCAGATTGTCCAGGTGATGGACGCCGCGCTGCCGGGCGAGTTGTCGCAATCGTTCGCGATCCGCGCTGAAATAGCTGCCCAGCAACCGCGA
>SKKK01000028.1 GCA_007121535.1 Planctomycetaceae bacterium
CAGCATACTGATCAGGCAACCAATCGCCGCGACGACGATGGCAACGATCACCAGAAGCGCTCGCGGGCGGAACAAGCCCAGACCCACAGCGGCTGCCACGAACAGTCCGGCGCCGAGCCACCACCAGGCGACGGTGACGGCGTTCAGTCCTTCGGCACGACGTGCTGCGACCTCGTGAGCCCTTTCCGAAAAACTGTTGGCGGCCAGCGTAAACGGCGTCGAACGCGGAGCCCCGTTGGTCGCCTCAAATCCTTCCTGGACCGCCCTCGGTTGTGTCACGCCCCGCCCCGGAATGCGGTCCGGTGTCGTGGCAGTGGGCGCGAAGGCGGTTGGCAGTGCCTCCGAACCTTCGAACCCCGTGGCGGTAGCCGAGAACAGCGCCTGCTGCCATTGCATCCGGTCGTCGATCGGCAGTTCGCTGAACAGCGTCGGCGACCAGCCGGGATAGATCGTGTACACGGGCTCCAGCAACTCCTGCTCGAGCAAGAAGAACGCCTGCTCCAAATTCGACCGTTGCCCCAACACCGAATACACCGCCTCGTCGACCGCTTGCAGGCTGAGCGCCCCCGGAACCGGTATGCCCTCGGGATCGGTCAGCGAAAATTGAATCGTGGCTCGATCGCCCGGGCGGTACTCGTCCTGATCCATGGTCGCCTGAATCTCGATCTGCCTGGCCTGCTGGACCAGCAGCGTGCGAGACTTTCGGACCGGCAACCCGGCCGCGCCGAAGCGATAGGCTACCAGTTCGAGGGTACCGAACAGTTCCGGCGGCAGATCAAGATCCAAAATGCCGCGGCCGTCTCGCATGTCGATCTGGCTGGACAACATGGTCTGACCGTCTTTCAACAGATCGATCCAAACCGGCTCGACACCACCGCCCCAGGCGGTCAACTGCAGGGTTTCGTCGCCCGTATAGACAACCTTGTCCGGCCGGACGAGAAAATCGTTGCTGGCCGCGCCGCATTGCAACTGGACCGTTCGCCGACCGATACGTCCATCTGCGTCGGTCGCCCTGAGGGTCAAGCCGATTCGTTGAGACTCCGGCGTGATCTGCAGTTCGGCCACGCCCAGCGAACTGGTTTGCAGCTCCGTCGACACTCCATGAACCACGATGCGTGTCTCCGCCGGTCGTCCATCGGCATAGCTGGTGATCAGATACACCGTGTTGGGAACGCCTTGGACCAGCGTTCCACCTTCGGGGATCACCGTCACCTGAATCGGCTCTGACGAAACGATGCGCGACGTGCCGGTCGCATGTTGTTGTCCCGCACGGTCGGTCACCGTCGCCGCCAGCAAGAACCGGGCTTGGCCGCCGTCCTGCTCTCGTCCGACCATCTGCGATGGCAAGCGAAACGAAAACGGGGCGTTCCCTTCGGCGTCAGTCCGGGTATCGATGGCTGCCAAAGTCGTTGCTTCCACGTCCATCGCCCGGACCTCGATCTGGACGGCGCCATCGGCAACCGGTTTTCCGAAGAAATATTCAGTTTGTACGGTGCCACGAACCATTTCGCCTGGCGCGTAAAAGGACTTGTCCAACGTCAGGTTGACCTTGAACTTGGGCAGCACATACTTTTTCACCCTGACCGTGATTTCGCTGGTGGTCGATCCGACGACGCATTGGATCCGGTAATCGCCTTCGATCGCTTCGCCAGCCAGCGGGCAATCGGCCGACGTGATGCCAAAGCGGCTGGTCGCATCCGTCTGCTTGAAGATCACGTTGCCCTTGGGGTCGGTCACCGTGAATACCACGGAATTGCCGGCCAACGGCCGCAGATCGGGCCGCTGCAAAGCCAACGCCCGGATGTGGATCGTCTGTCCCGGCTGATAAACCGGTTTATCCGTGCTGACCATCAAGCGCCAGTCGCGGCGCAAATGGACCGTACGGGTTAACGCTTCGAGCGTTCCGCGAGGTTGCGCCACCACGCGCAACTCGTAGCGACCATCGTCCCAATCGGGTAATTCGAATCGAGGCGTCGCGGTCCCATTGGCATCGGTTGCCAAGTCAGCCAGGTGGAACTCCTGGTCGGTCGATGGGTTGTACAGACTGACTTGCACTTGCACGTCTGCCAGTGGCCGGTCGTCGCGCACGTTCCAGACCGCGATTCGCAGTGCCGCCGGACTGCCTGCAAGCAATTGACTTTGTCCCAGCAACCGCAGATCGAAGGGAGCGGCCTGCAGGCGGAAGTAGTACGTGTTCACCGAGCCGATGATCAACACGGCGGCCGCCGTCGCCCAGAAGACGACGTTGCGATAATACCACCACTTTTGTTGCCGGCGGATGTCGTCCGTCTCGATGGATCGGATCGTCTTTCGAATCAGATCCTCCGACGCCTCGACGGGCGGAATTGCTTGCAGCGCTGCGTAACGTTGCCTCGCTTCTTCCAACGCCACTTGTCCCAGCCGTGATGTCTCGCAAAATTGCCGCACGATTTCGGCATCTTGGGCTGACAACAATCCATGCACGTAATCGTCCACGTAATCCAGAATGTTCTCATCCGGCTTGATCATGACTCGGCTCCGATTCGATCGGGATTTTTTTCCACAGTTCAACGCACCCGATTCGTAACGTCACAAATCGTTCGTCTTCATTCGAGGCTCCAGGAATCGGCGGACCGCCGCCAGAGCGTGGTGCATATGGGACCGGACGGTCGCTTCGCTGCACCCCACGATCTCGGCGATCTCGGTATAGGACATGCCGTTCCAGTTGCGCATTACCAACACGGATCGCTGCTGGTCGGGCAAGCGCGCGACGGCGGTCGCCACTAACCCGGCGGTTTCGGTGGCCACTGCCACGTCAACGGGGGTCGGGCTGCCGCAAGGCATCGGGATCTCGTCCGGTTCCTCCACCGTGACCATCGCCACGGTGTTCGCCTGACGAAACGCTTCGCGGCACCGGTTGGTCGCAATGGCGAACAGCCAGCTACGGAACCGCTTCGGGAAACGGTACGTTCGCCGCTTGACCCACACGGCCAAAAAGGCGTCTTGGAACATGTCCTCCGCCCGATGCGGATCGCCAACCATCCGCTGCAAATACGTCAGCAGCGGGCTGGCATATCGTCGGACGAGCGTTTCCAGGCAATCCCGTCGCCCCGACTTGACTTGCCCCATCAACCACTCGTCCGAGGCAGATTCTGGTTTCATGTTGGGTTCTCCGCTATCGGTCACAGTTAGATATGCGCGAAGCAAGAAGAACGTGGAAGAAAAAATTCCGCTTCAGCCGGGTTCGGGCTACCCGACTGAACGAGCGAGCTTTATTGTAAGGTATCGAGGCCGTGGCGCGTCAGATGAGTTTTTGTTTGTCATTCCAGAGGTAACACGAGAGAAACATGAGAAAACGAGATCTTCGGCAAATGTTTTGGATGGTCGGTACGATCGGCTTGGTTTTCCGTTCCGGCATGGCGCTGGCGGAGGTGACGCCGATGGATCTGCAGTTTACTCGCCAAGCCGTGCGGCGCATGGTGTTTGACCAGCAACAGGAGATCCCGCTCTGGTCCTTGCGGCCTGCCGAGATCGTGGGCCTGGAGGTGATGCATCCTGTTGTAACGCTGGACGACAGTGAACCGGCAGTTTATACGGTACAAGACGAACAACTGAACATTCAAGCGGACCAGCCATCGCACAGTGCGATGTGGGTTGGTGGCATGAATCCCTTCGCCAGCTATGTGCTGCAGATCGAGCATCTGGAAGGTCATGGCATGATCGGTTTCGATTTGGGTTCGGCGGATGGTGCCGATCGGCACTCGCTACTACTGGCATTCCAAGGCACAAAGCCGGTTTCGGTCTTGTGGAAGGTGACTCGGGACGGCCAGCAAGTCCACGGCGAAACGCTTCGCACGTTCGAGGATCAGTCGCCGTCAACGCCTTTCCAGCTTCGCGTGCAGATGCTGGGAAGCGGGTTGACCGCTTTCTTGCACAAGGACGGATTGCCCCGGGTGATCGGTCAGATCGACAATCTGAACAAACATTTGGATTTGCGGTGCAGGAAGGCGATCGCGACTTATCGGACTCGTCTGGTTACCCACCTGGACGCTGGCAGCAGCGCCCGTGTGCGACAGGCTCGCGGCGTGCTCGATACGGGCGTCGGTCTGGCGGATCTGCGAGCCATGACATACGAGGACGGCCAACCGTACCTGGATCGCGGCCGGCTGTGGTACACGATTTCGATCCGCGGCCGCCAGTTGCCTCATCATATCCAGGGGGTATTCAGCATGGACCCTTCCGTCTTTGACCTGAAACTGGAGGGAATCATCCTGTTCGATCGCGACGACGGCCTGCTACGCAACGAGATCGCTTCGCACATCTTCTACGATCGCAAGGCGGGCCAATGGCGAGGTGTCACGACCGGCTTCACGGCGTTCGCCCATCCCGACGAGGAAAAGGAACTTTGGGCGGTGCGAAGCCGAAAAGACCCAAGGTTCGGGATCTCGGTGATGAATGCGGCGGCGATGGATTTGGTGGGAGATTACGAGGACGCTCATATCGTCTGGGATGCCGATGCCGAAAAGTGGCGGATGCTGGTCAGCGAGAACCACGGCGGATACAAGGCGGTGGTCCGCGAATCGGATCGTTGGGACGGGGGCTATCGGCGAATCAGCGGCCCGATCGATGTCGATTCGACCGGCACGACGATCCAGAAGATCGGCGACCGGCGATACTGTCTGTTCGGCAGCGCCGCGCGGCAATTGTTTGTCTACAGCTATCCGGACTTGCAGCCACTGGGTCACTTGCAACTGGATCTGCCGCCTTGGTCAGAGACCTCGGGCACGCGCGTTTGGGCCAATCTGGTTCCGTTGCCCGACGGTTACCCGTCCCGCTACGTCCTGCTGACCATGGACCGTTTCAATTACCCCACGATCACCGGCCCGAACTGGTCCTACGGTGCCTTGTACCTGTATCACGGCCGTCATCCTGACGACGATCGACCGTGAGCAAAAAAGACGTGCTTACCTGTTCGGCAGCATTCGGCATCGGCGACGGTGTGGATCGATCTACAGCTTGTCACACTCTTGTGGCTCAACGTCCGGAACTCGGGCAAGCACGGCATTGAATTTGTCCTTGCTGCCTCGTTGGGCGCGCTGTTCCAAATACTCCACGGTCGCCAAAGACGCGAGTTTCTCGGCTACGGCCGTGGCAATGAACTGGTTCATGGAAATGCCGTCTTGCTCAGCATACAGTTTCAATTGCTTGTGTAAGGAATTTGGCAGTCGAAGGCTCAACGTCGTACTCATGGGACATCACCTATTATTCTCAGAAATTCGATAGGGCTTATTGCCCGTACCCCGAATCGTTCAATGCTTCGAAAGTCGCGTTCATTGAATGTCACAATGTAAGGGCAACTGGCACTTACCGCTAGTTCAAGCACCATGTCGTCTTTTGGGTCGCTCAGGTAGGGACGCCAAAGGAAGTGAATCTCATGACGGTTCCCGATGGTACAGAGATAATCCAAAACATCCCGCGCATCCTCCGTCGAGAGCCGAAGTTCTGATCGGCTCAATACATCCTCGTATTCCAGCACCAAGGGCACCGAAACGTTAATCTCAAAGTATCCCGCATCCACCAACGACAAAAGTCGGTACGATGAACCTCGCCGTGATCGCAATGCGGCAACAAGAACATTCGTGTCGAGAACGATTTGTGGTTCCGCCATAGTGGTATTATATTTGCCACCGCAGGTAATGTCAACCGGTCCGCCTCGTGCGATGCTGTGTGATCACGCCTGACGACGATGTACGGTTCCACTTCCTGGTGCCGAACGTTCCCGCATCACGCGGGCGGCGCGCATGATTCCAACATTTGCGAGGAGGTCCAAAATAGGTGATCGTCACCATGGTTCATGTTGGACGTTTGAATTTGACGATTCGCCATACGTACCAGACGCCTCCAAGGGCGGTAAAAACAGCGACAATCAGCCATCGCGTGCCGAGTCCCTCCAGCCAGAAAAAGCCCAAGAGACCGGCGAATGAAAACACACCCCGGGGAAGACGTTTCCAGACGACCTGTGTTGCGTCTGAGCTATTGATGCATTTCGTGCGAAAGCAGTCCTGTTGAGTGATCGCGTTCGGCCCGACAAACAGCCGTTCCCGGAAGTAGGCGACGATCATCCAGAGAGCAAAAAGTATCCATAAAGACCAAAAGACGCCGAAAACGAGGGCAGCGAGCTTCGGGCGATCGAACGAGCCATCGACGTTCCAATAGGCGCCATAAACAGAGCCAATGCCAATCGCAAGGAAAAGCGGAAGGGAGATAATCCCGAGGATCAGGTGTTCTGTGCCTGAGCGATAGCACACCGTAGCTGGGCACGTCGTTTCACGCGATGTAATGTCCGAATTCACGTTGTCTGCCCATCTGCACATGATCAACAAGCCCGGGTTGGCGGTCAGGAGCCCGGCGGATGTGTCGGGTCAAACGGGCTGGCATCGGGCGCGGGTGACGATTGCGGGCGAGCCAGCGGATGGTCCATCGGTAAGGGGGGCGTGCCGAAAATGATGAACTCCAGGGTCTGGCCGGGATCGGCGATCAGGCTGTGCGGCACGCCCGCCGGGATCACGGCCACGCTGCCGGGCCGCAGTGGATAGGTCTGCTGGTCCAGCGTGATCGTGCCGGTTCCGCTCAGCAGGTAATAGATCTCGTCATAACCCGTATGCAGATGTCGGTTGCCTTGCGTGATCTGTACCACGTGGACGTTGGCGATACCGCCCCGCCCGCCGGTGACGATACGTTGCACTCGGCCGAAGGGGCAGTCCTGGCCGGGCGTTTCGTCCCGATGAACAACAAGGGCTTCTTTCTTTGCCCCGACCGACGCCCTGACAGCAGCGGCCATCGCCGCCAGCGACTGCGGGTCGGCCAGCCGATGATCTTCGCCAACAACGATCAACGATTCGGGGGCCAGGCCGCTACAAGCCCTCAATTCCAAGCTGTCGGCGAACGGAATCACATCGTCGTACGGCGAATGCAGGATCTTCGTCTGCGCCTTGACCCGGGTCACCGATCCCCAGCGTCTCCAGGCCGGGCACAGCAGGACCAACGGCGCGTTGCCCGCATCGATGTTCATGGCAACGGCGCCGCCTCGGCTGGAACCAACGACCACGGCGGGATGATGCCGATCGAATTCGGCTTGGGCGATCGCTACGGCGGCGGCAAAGTCTTCGTCGGGCAACGCGGGGTTCAGAATCTGCCAGCCCTGATCCCGCAAGTAGGACGGCTTCAGGCCTCCGGGTACCGACTGCCAGCCGTGCAGAAAAAGTACTTTCACGCTCGAACTTTCGCTCATCGAATCACCAGACCTGATCTGTCTTGAAGGCTCTTGCGATCCCGTCTCAGCGCCGGGTCTTCATGGACGATAATGGTTTGGTCGACGGCCGGAGGATCGATGATCTGGACGGCGCCGTCGGGCCAGATGACCCTCGCGGCGTCGATCACGTTCCACTCGCCCAAGCCGAAGGTGACGGGCAATTCGACTTGGGACAGGTAGCTGCGAGTGGGATCGACCGATCGACTGAGCGTGCGTCCGCCGACATCGATTTCGACGCGAGCACCGATCCCATGACGGTTGGAGTGAATGCCTTTCAGCCGTACGCGCAGCCAGTGATGGCCGGTCTGTTGATCGTTGCGCAGCAGCCGAGGCGTCTGGGCGATGCCCGTGATTACCACGTCCAGGTTGCCATCGCGATCGATGTCGGCATAGGCGGCGCCGCGACCGACCATCGGCCGCACCAAGTCGGGACCCGAATACTGCTCGTTCACCAGGCAGAATTCGGTGCCATGTTCCGGCCCGGCATTCCAGAACAACTGGGGAGGCTGTTCGTAATGCTGGCTGGCCTGCACCCGATTGATCTCGGTCTCCAGGTGCCCGTTGACGGCCATCAGGTCCAGACGCCCGTCCAGATCGTAGTCGAAATAGAACACGCCGAAGGTCAGTGCGTTGCGAGTCGGCGGCCCCAATCCGGTGGGGATGGCTTCGTCGATGAATCTCAGATTGCGGTCGTAGCTGACAAACAGAGCTGTGGCCTCGTTGGCAAAATTGCCGATGGCGATTCCTACCGCTTCGTTGTTGCGGAATCGGGCGACGTCGATCCCCATCGCGCCTCGGGCCGCACCGGCCATGTCGAAGGCCACACCCGCCATCGTGCCGATCTCGCGAAACGTGCCGTCCCCCTGGTTATGGAACAGGAAGTTCTGCACCGTGTCGTTGGCAACCACGATGTCCATCCAGCCGTCCCCGTCGAAATCGTAGAAGATCACCCCCAGAGATTTTCCCATCGGCTGGTCGGTCAACGGGTTGCGTACCTGGATTCCCGCTTCGGCCGAAACATCGGTGAAACGGCCATCGCCTTCGTTGCGATACAACCGGGAAAAGGTACCCTCAAAATCCTGGGGACGCCCGTAGGCTCGACCGCCACCGGTCAGTTGAAAATCCTGAGCCAGATCGTCTTCCTTGGACCACGTCAGATAGCTGCAAACGAACAGATCCAACAGCCCGTTGTTGTTGTAGTCCACCCAGCCGCAACTGGTGCTCCAGTCTTCCGCCCCGCCGCCTACGCCGCTGTAATCCGTCACCTCGACGAACGTACCGTCGCCCATGTTGCGAAACAGCCGGTCTTCGCCCAGCGCGCTGATGAACACGTCGATGTGTCCGTCATGGTCAAAGTCTCCTACGGCCACGCCCATGCCGAACAGCGAGATTTCCAGCCCAGCGTCCCGAGTGACATCCGTGAACCGTCCGTCGCCTTCGTTGCGATACAAGGCCAAGGTGGCGGGCTGCTGCTCGGGCCGCTCGTCCCAAGGCCATCGCTGGGAATTGACCAGCAGCAGATCGGGAAGCCCGTCCCCATCAAAGTCGAAAAAAGCAACACCGCCGCCCATCGTCTCGGGTAACAGTTTGTCCCCGTAGGCGCCGTCTTCATGGACAAAGGTGATTCCCGCCTGTTGGGTGATATCGGTGAAGGGAATGCGGGGTATGCTCTGGACCGGCAGCTCCCGAACTCTGCCCTCGGCGATCTCCGCCGGTACCGCGAGTTCCGTCACCGGTTCGCGGCCTAGCCACCAGAAGCCGGTCGCAACGGTCGCGATCAACGCACCCACGACCAGCAACGATCGGCGAGCCGCGGCGGCTACCTGAATGTCCTCCACTTCGTCCGTTTCCGGAGTTGGCGTCACATTGAGAGGGTCTTGTAGCTCAGGTCCGGATCTATTCATGGTGATGGCTCCAGTATCGCGCGAACGTCGATGGGCTGCAGTTCGGGCAGGCTCGGACAGGACTCGGTCCTCAGCCGGTAAATGACGACATCCGTCGAGGCGTGATTGGCGGCCGGGTACTTTTCGCGGGCCAAACGAACGGCTCGGTCCCGCGCGTTGTCGTCCGGCTTGTAACGCTGGTGCAGCCGGTGATGTTCATCCGCCCGCTGCCGGTCCCCCAAGCGTTCGTACAGCAGTTGCAGATTGTAATGAGCGGCCACGTTCTCGGCATCGATCGCCAGGGTGCGGTGGAACACGTCGACCGCCTGTTGCCAGTAGTCCCTGGCTTGGTCCTGCCGGTCCTGTCGCTGCCGCTGCTGGCCCAGCAAAAACAAGGTTTCCCCATAGAGATTCAAAACTTCATAATCCAAGCTGAAATCCAGCTTCCGCCGGACCATCGATTCGGTACGAACCTCCAACACGTCCCTCAGATGCTCGGCGGCTGTTTCCAAAAAGCCCTGCTGGCGGCTAACCGATCCGCTGAGCCAATTCCAGGTCCAGTGGGGAAACTTTGGATCGTCCTTGAATCGGGCGGCTCGATTCAAGGCGTCCACGGCTTCATCCAGTCGGCCCTCGCGTTCATAGACCCTGGTCAGATTCATCGGACCATCGTATCGGCCCAGCCGCTCGACCTCCGTAAAAGCTTCTTCCGCTTGACGCAGATTGGCTCTGCCCCGCAGCAGCAGCCCGATCCCGTAATCGTTCCAGCGCTGCCAGACGGGAAAGTCCGGCGCCGGTTGCTCGACCCGCCCGTTCGATCCGGCGACCGGGAATGTGACTTGATCCTCTGCCAGCGTGGTGATCGGCAGTTCGTTCTTATAGATCTGGCCGCACTGGTATCCGCGGATGGGATTCCCCAATTCGGCATTCACCCGCGCGACGAAGTCCATGAAACGCTGGTCGAACTTGCGGTACTGCAATCGGATCGTCACCGTAACCGGTGCGTCCAGATCGTCGGGCAATTCCAGAGCGTAATGCACGGTCTGGGCGGCGCCGGGCGGGATCTGATGGTCGTACAGCGGAGTGAAAATATCCTGAGCGTTTCGTCGGTCGATCCGGTTGCCGTCGCGATCCAGCATGAAGACGTTGACGAAATGGGCCCACGGATCGACCTCGTTGCCGCGTTCGGGGTCCATGGCTCCGCTGCGACCAATCACCCTGGAACCCGATTTTACGGTCAGTTCCAGCCAGACTTCGTTGGAATCCGTGGTGCCTTGCGTGAAATGATGCCCCATCTTCAGCGTACGAATCACCGTTTGCAGCAGGTAGGTCCTGCCGGGATGCAACTCGGGGACCTCCGGTCGAAGCGGCGCGATCAAAGGACCATCGATTTGGCCTTCTTCGCGCAAGCCGAACAGATCGACTCGCATGACCCCCTGCAAAAAGTCCTGGTGCCTTTGGATCACTTCCGGCTCATCTCGCAACCAGGCCATTGCCGTATTGGCCGAAGGGAACATGTGATCGTGGATCTTGGGCAGTGAGCTTCCTTCATAAACCTTGGCGCCGAAATCGGTCGAAGGTTTCAGCGGCATGTGGCATTCGTTGCAGTTCTGTTCCGCTACTTCGGGGTAGTAGAAGCTGCGAGCCCCATGTCCCGAAACGCCGCTCAGCAGATACGAATCGTAATGATTCTGGCCGCGGAGAAACTCGCGGTAGTGATTCAGTTCATGGGGCAGGTGGACCTTGTGACAGACCGAACAGAATTCGGCGGTCGAGTGGAACGGCTTCAGGAACGTGCGTTTGTGGAACTCCGGTTTCGCTTTGATCAATTGGTTGCTGATCCATCGCAACGCGGCGTTGCGGCTGCGGGCGAAGGGGTAGTGAACCGGTTCTTCGATCGTGTAATCCGCATTGCCTCGCGTGCTGTTGATCGAGGTGATCGAATGGCAGGAAACGCACGTGATACCGGCTTGAGCGGTCGGGTGGCCCAATAGATCGAAATCGGGATCGTCGAACGCGCCGCTGAAGAAGGGCACCGGGTCATGGCATCCCGCACAGAATCGTGAGGCGGCCACGTTCCCATCGCGCGCCAGGGCCACCAGACGCGTCTCATGGACGCTGGCCAAATACACCGGATTGTTGAACGACGCGAAATGATGGACGCTGTCGCTCCAGTCGTCGTGGACATCCGCATGGCATTGGCGGCAGTAGTCGTTGTCCATCATGACGTCGGCCGGGATGAAATCGCCGGTCGCCGTACGTGCCAGCGACGGGCGAAAATACTGAGTTCCGGATTCCGGGCCTTCGGCGCCCCAACGGCGTGGATCTTGCGAGTGAAAGACGACCATCAGGGCAACGATCACGGCGGCGGCCGTCGCGAATCCGCCGGCCACTCGCCAACGGATGGGCGGCCCGGCGACTCGATGCAACCAGTACAACCAGATGGCGATCAGCGGCGAACCCACGTGCATCCAATAGATCAGACGGCGCAACGCGGGACTGCGGACCTCGAAAAACCCTTCGATTCGCAACAGCAATATCCCGGTAATCAGCATCAACAAGCAAACCGCCAACAACACGAAGCCCACCTTCGCGACGTTTCGAAATCGTCGACGCCACGTATTGCGTAAATGCAGCAGGGCGAACAGCGGCAATAACGCAATGACCATCAAACCCAGCAAGATGTGACCTAGAAACATCACAAAGTAGAACCAGTTCTCGTAGGACAAGCCCTCGGAATGGTACAGGAAATTCAACAGCGTGATGCTGGCCAGATAGACGGAGTTGGCGCCGATCAGTGCCAAAACAGCCACCAACACGTGCAGCAGGATGCTCAGACGAGGCCCAACGCCTCGTACAGATCGCCCCGGCACTGGACGTTGCCGGGCCGCTTCAGGGTGTTGTTCAGACACGGAGGGAAGCTCCTCAGCATATTATGTAACGGCTTGGCGTCTTCGAAACTTGTCCGCTTCAAAGTTGTTCGCACAGCCAGATAAGTTCTTCTGCGATACAGTCGGCCAATCCAGCCCGCCGTAAACTGCGCGGCAAGACCCCCCAACTGTAGGTCTCCACCTCGAGATGGCGAACTTGATCGGTATGCTTCAAGAATTCCAGACACAGCAGAATGTCCTGCTGGGACGTTTCCATAGCGCCGAATCGATCCAAGTAGATGGGAACATGGTGATGCACTCGCCATTGGCCACACCAACGAGACGGATCGTTTGCCCAGTCCAACGCAGCCGGTAGGTCCTCGAAAAACTCCAGACCCCGCTCAGCCGAACGCTGTACAAGGGTCTGATGGAGATACCTATCTTCGCTGAACCCCCGCATTTGTTCAAGGGCCGAAGCCCGCTGTTCCTGAGGAATCGCATCCAGCCGCAGCACGATGGCGGACGATACCTGCACCTTCCCGATTTGGATACCTGCATCCAGATAGTCTTGGAGCATCCGCCGTTGGTCTTCGAACATTACCGCGCCGTGACAGATATCGTGACAGACTCGCAAATGACGTCGCAGCGAATGTTCGTCGCCCCGGGTCAGCAGATGGTCCTTGAAAAAGCGGATCACATCCTGCCCGCGCTGCAAGACGCATCCCGGTTCGGGCTCGATGCACACGTAAATCAAACGTCCGGTTTCCCGCTCCAGTTGCTCCAATCGGCTCGCGATTCGCCGCAGACCGTCGGCGAAGGCGACCCACTGCGAATCGTCGGGTGGCGGATTCCCCCAAGCCAGGGGCAACGTAGAGATGCTGCCTTCGGTGCCCGGGGCCAGTAGCCGATCCAAGATCTGGATCAGATTCTCCGTATAACGCTGACGACGGATATCCGTCCAATCCGGTTGATAAACCGCGTGCTTGACGATATCCGCGTGAAAATCTCCGTAGGGAAATCCGTTCAAAGTGAACGGCACCAAGCCCACTTCGTGCAACCAGCTCGCAAACGCCTCGGTCAATTCGTGACGGAGCAGATCCTCAGCCGCTTCTGCCGACAACCACAATCCCACTCCCATAGGGTCATTTGGGCTAACCTGTTGCTTGACAGCCAACGCATACTTTTCAAGATTGGCCCGAGTCGCCAACAAATCGGCGCCCGCGTGGACATTGGTGCAGTAGCCGATTTGAAATTCGGTCGCATCGGCAGATGAGTGCAAAAGTGCGGTGTCATCAAACATTACGGAATTATACAATATAGGAGACGGGCGACGAGGCATTTTGGCTTTCCCACCTGAACGAGGAGATTTTGTGAGAACGGCGACCCTGGACGAGTTGATCGAAGATTTCGACCTGTTTGATGATCGCAAGGAGCGTCTGCAATACGTGCTGGAATTGGGGGGTCAAGTCGAGGGGTTACCAGATGAACTGAAGGTGGAGGAGAACCGCGTACAAGGCTGCTTGAGCAACGTCTGGATGGTCGCCGAGATCCATTCGGGAGACCCTCCCGTGATGGAGTTTCGCGCCGACAGCGATTCGCACGTGGTCCGCGGTCTGATCGCCATCCTGATGATGTTGTGCGCGGGCAAGTCTCCGGAACAGATTTACAAGCTGGACCTGAGTGACGTTTTTCAACGTTTGAAACTGGCTGAGGGATCGTTACGTTCACGCAGCAACGGATTCCATCAGATGATCAAGCGAATTCAGCGGCTGGCGGAAGAGAATGCGAGTACATAGATCGTTCAGGATGAACCCATCGATGACACGAATCCGTCGTAAGCGGGCATCGTTGCCACACCACCCGAAAGTTGCACCGAGCGTCAAGCACGCCAACCCTTCCACGCGCCGTCGACGTTGGGTCTTGCTTCTTGTGTCGGCGTTGGCTTTTTTCGGTGCCATCGGAGGCTTCTGGTGGTTGCTTCAGCCCCGCGGGCCCCAAGTCTTCGGCTACCGGGTGGTCAATACGTTTCCCCACGACCCCCGGGCGTTCACGCAAGGGCTGATCTACTACGATGGTTTCTTGCTGGAGAGCACGGGCAAGTATGGCGAATCGACGTTGCGGCGGGTCGAATTGGAGAGTGGGCGCGTGGTGCAGAAGCACAGTCTATCGGAGGATTTGTTCGGCGAGGGCATCACGGTCTTCGGCGATCGCATCTATCAACTGACCTGGCAAAACCAAGTGGCCATCGTCTACGACAAGCAGACCTTCGAGGAACTCGGCCGGTTTCGCTACGAGGGCGAGGGTTGGGGGCTGACCAACGATGGCACGCATTTGATCATGAGCGACGGGTCGGCCACGTTGCGTTTTATCGATCCGCAGGATTTCAGCGTCGTCCGGCGGCTGCTGGTACGCAGCCTCGGTCGGCGAGTCGATCGATTGAACGAACTTCAGCATATCCACGGCCAAGTCTTCGCGAATATCTTGTACCAGGACCGGATCGCTCGCATTTCGCTCGATACCGGCGAGGTCACCGGATGGATCGACCTGCGAACGTTGTGGCCGGCACGCCGCGACCGCGAGTCCGTTCTGAACGGAATTGCGTACGACGAGCAAAACGATCGCCTGTTTGTGACCGGCAAGAATTGGCCTCGACTGTACGAAATACGGTTGACGCGACGCTGACGGTCGGCCACTCGTCGAACTTCGATGCTCAGCAAGTTGTGTTGGCGGCCAAGACCACATCGTCCGAAAAAAAATCGAAAAAAAATCCGCCGATCGGACACTTGGTGATTGCTGAATTTGCAGGTCTTGTTATACTATAAGAAGTGAGCGAAGAAGAGTAGACTCGGGTCCGCAGATCAAGGTCGACGAGGACGGTTGCGGGTCCCGTGGGACGAACAGGCCACGACGAGCGAAACACCAAAAGTGATCGCACCGGCCGCCCGGTTGCATTGTCTCGATCTTACCTGCCCGCCCCCTCACGGGGTCCCTCCTGCCGATCGCCCGTCGCCCTGACAACGATGCCGGAAGCGCCTGAGACATACGGGTCGCTGCCGTCTTCGCGCTCGAGTTTCTGGAAAGCTGATCTTGGCGCAAAGAGCGTAATAGATTAGCCTTTCCCAGCTTTTTTGCTCCCGTTGGTAATCCTGTGACAAATCGTCTCAAGCGATGCGATCGGGACTGCCGACAAAGGTACGTCAGGGTTGTTCATTGTTAATGGTTTCGAGGGAAAAGAAGAGATGTCCTACACGTTGAAGCTGGTTGATTGGCGAGATCATCAAGGGGCCAGCCATCCGGAATACCAGAACCGGCCGTTGTGGCAATACGTCGACGGCCCGTTACAGTATTCCACGCGCACCGAGGCCGAGAAGGCGGCCGAGTATGCGTGGGTCGAGCCGGATTGCAATGGCGTCGCTCCGGTCTGCGTCGTCACGGAATGCTGAACTGACAGCCAAAGTTGAACGGACTCGAGCGTTCGAGAGGAACGCTCGGGTTCGTCGTCCTTAACCGCAACGCTGTGAAGAATCTTCGTAGCCGAATTCGCCAGAATTCGGGCGATTCTTGAATATTTCGAATTCTGGCGAATTCGGCTACAGGTTGCCGCACCCGCCATCGCGCTGAACCATCGGCCAAAGCTCCCCACCCATATTCCCTCCCGACGCCGACGGCCCCCCCCAACCGCCTGAACCTCGGCTTCTCCACGGTTGTTCAAGTCCTTCGCATCCGGTGCTTGATGAACCGAAGTGTTTCCGTCAGACCTTGTTGTGGTGCTGACCGTTTGTCCGGTGACGGCCGTTTTCGGAGCCCATGCACGGCTACCTCAATTGACACGAAATTCCTGGTCGGGTGCTTACATGCGAATGCCCCCCCTCTCATTCAACCCGAGCGATTGCTCGGCGCGGGGCGGGACCGTACAATCGGGGTAGGGTTCTCCGTGGAACGATCTCTGCACCGCAGACGATGAATGGACGCGATCAAATGACCGAACGCCAACCGGAATCCGAACGTGTCGATGACGATTCATCCGATAACGGGGCACTCGCGGCGTCTCGTTTCCTGCCGAGGAGAACCGTCGTCGTCTATGGTTCCTTACTGGTTGGGTGCGTTCTCGTGGCCTTGCTGCTGGTGAATCTGCCCGTCTCCCGACCGTTGCGAATATCGACTGAGAAAACACGCGTCACCGAGCCGTTGACGCCCGACAGCACCCGTATCGATTATTTCGCGGCGATCCAGCACCTGATACAGCCCGACAACGCCGCCACCGACGACAATGGATTCCGCTTGCTGGTGCAACATTTGGGCAAGAGCCCCGATAGCAGTGCCGAGCATTTCGAGACGCTCTGCAGAAAGCTCGGGCTTGCTGCTGATGCGATCCAACCGGACATGGTCTTCGAAGATCCGTTTTACTTTCTGAATGCCTACATCGACAGCGAAGATTGGGACGCAGCATTTGGCGATCAGTTCCAGGAGCAGTCGACTTGGGAGCGGCGGGAGGTCTTGAGTCAGTGGCTCAACCGACCCTGGACGCTGGACGATCTGCCGATGATGGACGACTGGCTCCAGACGAACGGCCCAGCGCTTGATTTGATCGGCCGTGCGGTGCGGAAGCCCGTGTTCTACATCCCACTGGTACGCCAAGGTGAGGACGAACTGCTGCTCAGCATCCGGTTGCCTGAGATCCAATGGAAGCGATCGCTTGCCCGCGGCTTGAGCGCCCGAGCCAATTACCGCATCGGCACGGGCGACATCGACGGGGCGATCGATGACATCATCGCGTGCAAACGGCTCGGCCGGCATATCGGGCACGGAGCGTCTGTCGTCCAGACGTTGGTCGGGATCGCGATCGAGGGGGTCGCCGATGCGATCGGCATCGCCGGCTCGCTCGAATACCAGCCCACAGACGAGCAGTTACGGAGGCTTGTCGAGCAAACGGAAAACCTCCCACCTTTGGCCGATCCGGACCGAATGCTGCTGGTGGAACGTTTCGTGGCGCTGGATATCATCCAGGCGCTGCCCAGCGGCAACGAGAACGCGATCAGGGAAGTCAGGTTGGACACGTGGCCAGATCGATATTTGATCGTTGCTGCCAATGACTGGAACGGCATCGCAAAACGATTCAACCAGCACTTCGACGCGATCGTAGCGACGGGCGACGAACCACCCGTAGAACGTCCCAGTCCGCTCATCTTTGTCTCTCGGCATGCGCGGTCCAGGTACTTGGGCGACCGTTTTGCGAATTTGCTGATTCCCGCCGTGGGTGCTTTTCGCGAAGCAACGCGCCGCAACGCCTGTACGCATCAGATGAAGCGTATTACGCTAGCCATGCTGATGTACCAGCGCGATCACGGGACGCTGCCACCAGCTTACACGGTCGACGCGGACGGCACGCCGTTGCACAGTTGGCGAGTGCTGTTATTGCCGTACTTGGGGCACGAGTCGCTGTACAACCAGATCCGGCTGGACGAGCCGTGGGACAGCCAGCACAACCGGCAGTTCCACGACCAGTCGGTAGCCTTCTATCGCTGTCCCAGCGACCCGGCAGCCCGCCCGGGTCAGGCCACGTATTCGGTGGTCATGGGGCCGGACATGCCATTCGAGGGCGGGCACGGCAAGCGACTGGCGGATTTCGGGCCGCACAGCGACGACATGATCCTGCTGGTCGAGCGTGCTGAACCGGTCTGCTGGATGGCTCCGGCAGACATCCCGCAGTCGCGAGCCGAACAGGGCATCCAGCAGCATGGCAGCCGTTATCTGCCGTCGCCCACCGCCGAGGACATCGCCAGCCATCATCCGGGCGGCGCGATGTTCGGCCATCGTTCCGGCGCCGTCACCTTCCAATCCAACTCGATGAACGTCGAACAATTCAAAGCAATGCTCCGGGGCACGCACCACAACAAGACCGACTTCGCCACCCCACCCGGTCCCGCACCGGTGGAGGGAGGTTTGGAAACCAAGCGGCCACCCTGAATTCCCCTTTCCACGCCCCCCACCGACGCGGGGCTTTGAAGTTGCGCATTGCTGCGGAAAGTAGCCGAATTCCCGAGAATTCGGGCGGTCGTGACCAGGACGCCACGCTCGCCAACGCCCCGAATTCTCGGGAATTCGGCTACGCGCAACTTCCGAGACGCGGAATTGATCCGCGAATGGGTGCACGACAGGCTGCACGCAACGTGAATTGCTTGTCGGCATTTTTTGGTCGCGATCGGCGAACAATCCGATGCACGGCGAGGCGGCGGCGACGTCCTCGGAAATGCTAACATCACACGCGCCGCCCCGTGATCCTGGTCGTTCGTGGGCAACCCCTCCCCACCACCGCTGACCGACCCGTCACGTTCGTTACGTCGTCCGCACCGATCCGCTTTGGACGCGATCCCGTCTTCGATCACGGCGTCGTTTACCGCCCCGTCGTCGCTTGCGGCGCAACTCCGCCAGGCGTCGAGTCGGCCGGACTTCCGGAATCGGAATGACAGAAAGATGGCCGCCGCGGGCTCCCCGGCCGTCCTGATTTTCCTGTCCATCCATTTTCCTGTCCGTTGGAAGTGAACCGGCGGCGAAAAAGGGGATAAGTCCCATTGCGAAAATTGGACTTATCCCCTTTTCCGCACCCGGTTCAGTCCCGGCGCGCGGTACAAAAAACGGTGCTCGTCCCCCAACCGCTCGGCAGCCAGTTCCGGCGGATCGCTGACCAAGCGGGCTCCGCGGTCGGACCGCAGCGTGCCCGCCTCGCCATGAAACACAATGCAGCCAGGCGGCGGTTGGTATCGACATCGCAGACGGCCAACACCCGCACATCGTCCATCGGATGCTGTGGGTCATGTCGTTTGACTCCCATCTTCGAATACCGGAAATACCAATGGTGCGCGACAGGTTCTGCAGTGACTCACAAACTTGGTTGGCTCAGTCCGTATGGCGCGGAACCCATGTCACGCGGCGGTTGGAAATGGCGGGCCGGTTCCTGTCGCGTGGATATTGCATTTCCGGGGCACCGCGTTCCCACGGATCGGGGCCGACCCATTCGCTACGGCGACCTTCGATCACCAGTTCGCTACGGTCCAGGTCCAAGGTGACGACCGCCCACAGGGGCTCGCGGTAGGCCGCCACATGGCGCAGGTAGGGGTGCGCTTTATGCAGCTCCGAAGCGTAGGTTTCCCGCGCCGCGGCGGCAGGCAGCCAGACGTAGGAGGCACTGTTGATCTGTACGTGAGGGATGCCTTCCAGGTGCTCGACGTAGTCCTGATGGAAATGGCCTGCGAAAACGGCCAGCACGGTTCCCGGTCTCGCCGCTTGAGCTTGTTCCAGAATTTCGCGGACGGCCGGACCATTTTCGACGCCCGATGCGGGGTTGTCCAGCGGTTGATGCAAAAACAGGCAGACCGGCCGATCGGTCTGCTCCAGTTGGCGACGGAGCCAGGCTTGCTGGTCGGCGGCGATAAACCGCCGATAGCCGCTGGCCTGGCCACCCGGATCGTTGCCGTCCAGCACGATGCCGCGGAGGGGCCCAGCGTCGAACGTGTAATAACGTCCCGGCATGTTGTAGAAGTCGACAGTCCTTTCCCGCGGGGCCCCACCGTCCATATCGTGATTGCCCAGCACGTGATAGCGGGCGCCGGGGAACGCGTTCCAAGCCGCCAGGAACGCTGCATTGCGCGGTTGTGGCTGGCAAAAGTCGCCCAGTTGAATGATGAAATCAACGCCGGCTGCTTCCATTTCCGCCACAAACGCCGTGATTCGCTCGATCCCATCGTGCATCACGTCCTGGTGTACGTCGGAAATCACACCGAAACGCAACGGGCGGGGGACACCCCAAACCGGCCGGGCCGCCAGCAGGCACGACGCCACCCCTATCCGTCGAAGAAATGCCCGACGTGTTATCTGAAACCGTCGCTCGGCACCGTGCCTCTCCGTCATCGGTTGCTCCTGAGAAGTCTCCTGGAAATCGTCAACAACCCGTGTCGCCCTATTGTACGGCGCGCGACGGGAAACACAATACGCACGCGTAACCTGGGATGCTGAAGGGGGGTCAGGTCTTGACATTTAACTTTTCGCAATGTATGGATTAGTTTCGAGGAACCAGTTGCCGGTGCGAGCGGCTTCGAGTTTGTAGTTGGTCAGGATCTCGAAGGGCAACTGAAGGCGGCGGTACAGCGTCATCGCCATCGAAGCTCCAAGGACGGCCTTGTTGGACCACCTCGATACCGGGTCCCGGCATAGCATTGTTTCGCGGCAACCCGTCACTAAGTCTCCGCTTCGACACAGGACTCAACGTTCGTCGTCAGCAAAACAGGGCAGCCGTTCGCTGCATTGAGCCATGATCTGTGCCGCCACCTGATTCGGGCCATAACCTCCCGGTAGCCGGACCAGTGGTTTCCCGTAGCGATCGCAGAACTCTTTGACTTCACCATAGGAGTGACTTGCCCAACGGATCGCCAACAAGACAGCGGCGACATCCGTTCGAGCAACGTAGGGCTCGAAGTCTTGGAAGGACTGATGCTCTCGTGTCTCAATCCAGAGCACGTCTTTCAGGCCGAAGGCTTCCTTGATTGCCTTGTAGGCGCCATCACGACGATCACCGCCAATGATGACGAGCGACCTGTCTTTCAGACGACGTACAACGTCCCGGACATCATCCGTTGGCGGCTTCTCACCCTTGGTCTCCGGCGGCGGATAACTTGCCATGAAGCGGTCGATTTCCCGCAGGACCAATTGGAATGCCGGGGGAACATCGGCATCCTCCGGCAGATCGTCGATGATGGGACTCAGCAGTTCTCGCAGAACGCGGTTGCTGGGCGGCATCCCCCCGTCCACGAGTTCTTGGACGACGGCGATCAATGCGATCCACTCCGCCTTTGTATTTTGGGAGTCATTGCCGATCACCGACGCCTTGTGCCGGACTTTTCCCAATAGTTTGCGTTGCCTCTTGTTTCGTTCCCGGATCGCTTGAACGTCAGCGTCGAGGGCATCGATGCGAGCCTCCAGATCCGACCATTGATCGGGATGGGCGGGATCGCTGATTCGCATATAGCGTGCGATGAAGATCTGCCGTTCGGCAGCGGTCGCTCTTAGCCAATTGAACGTCGAAATCTGATCGGGGTCGGGTTGACCGTCGATGGTGTCGATGGCCACTCGCAAGGCGGATTGTGCCTCGGCCAACAGATCAAGCGAACGCTCGAATTCAGTCCGCAGCGTCTCCGGTTCTTCTTGGATCTGTCTGACCACGGACAGGGCGTTTGCCATGTTCTCGAAACAATTGGCGACCGTTTCGTACAGTTTGGGATCGGCTGGTGAGGGGCCACTTGAATGGCACATCCACAGGAAGCAATCGGGAACCTTTTTTGCCCGGGCGATGATATCCTGATCCATCGGCTCGATGTCGGTGCGGTAGTCGGCCCCCTCCGCCAGCAGACGGCGGCGCGTGGCTGCCCATCTGGCGCCTTCGGTCTTGAGGTGACAACGCGTTTCGATGATCGGCAGATCGAATTCGGTGAACTTAGCCCAACGTTCGGGGTAGGAAACGGGCGCGGCTTCGGCGGGCGGGCTTGTCTGGCCCAGGGTCAGTTCAGGCAGAACCGCAGGCAGCGGGCCGACTGGATCGGCAGTCTGCGGCCCCGCCGGCACAGGTTCCGTGGCCACGGCAGCAGAGGTGGCTTCGACAGCGTCGGCGGCTGCCGATTCTTCGACGACCGTGGTCGCGATTGGATGGTCCGGAGCCTCTGTGACCTTCAACACGGCCTGAGCCAGTGCCCGAAGCTCGGTTCGGAGTTGGGCGTCCTCCTTCGCCGAAAGCACCAGGCGATGAACTACAGCATTCAGTGCTGAAGTCAATTCTTCCGAATCCATATGTCCCCTTCCCGCCAATGGTTCATGTAGCCCCCGTCTCCTGATAGAATAACACACGGCGGACGGTTCAAACCACCAGCATCCAAGCCGAACAGGAAATGACAGACTTGCAGGACAAACGACGGGACTTGGAACGCGATGGATACATCGCCATCGCCGATTTGCTGACGGTCCGGCAGGTAGCGTGGTATTTGGAGTGCTACGACGCGATCCTGTCGGGCCAAATCGACGCCGGGCATTGGCGTTCGGATCTCGGCTCCGGCCAATCCCGGAAGCGGGAGGGCGTCGAGAACATCACGCAGATCATGTGGCCCAGTGAATTGATCCCCGAACTGTTGGACAGCCCGGCCTATCGGCATGCGCTCGATATCGCCCGGCACTTGTTGGGCGACGACATGGCCTTCGACTTCGACATGTTGATCGACAAGGCGCCGGGCACCGAGACGCCAACGCCGTTCCATCAAGACATGGCCTACTGGGTGGATCTGCCCGACCGCCGAGCCGTGAGTTGCTGGATCGCCTTGGACGAAGCCACCATGGACAACGGCTGCATGTGGTTTGCCCCCGGTTCCCATCAGCTTCCGTTGCGACAGCATCGCTGGCACGGCAAGGGCGGTGGTGCTCTGGAGTGCGATGGGAGCGAAGCCGAGTGCATCTGTGTTCCGCTGAAGCCGGGCTCGTGTACGTTCCACCATGGCGGCGTGATGCATTACAGCCGTGGCAATTCCACGGCAGGCCATCGCCGGGCACTGATCATCAATCTCCGCCCGGAAGCCATGATCCGCTTCGAGCGTGAACGGGGTTTCGATCACGGCAAGACAAAGAATGTCCGCGAACTCAGGACGTGACGGTGGAACGGCATGGCTGTTGGACTTGATAAGCACCCGGTCGGATACTACTTGGTGGAATTGGGCGAAAGGGGTCGCCTGAATCGTACGGTTGGCATAACCTGGCGGCTACGCTTGACGTTGACTTCGGCTTGTTACGCGACGACTCGAATCGTTCCACGGGCATCCACGCGACCAATGTGCCACACCTGGACGCCCCCGGCGGCGGCTTTCTGTTCGAAGTCTGCCACCGATTTGCTGTCGACGCCGACCAGCAGACCGCCGGACGTTTGAGGGTCGAAGATCAGCATGTCCGCTTGCTGTTGGTCAGCCGATGCGAACACGACCCGGTCCCCGTAGGCGTCCCGATTGCGGTACGCGCCGCCGGGGATCATGCCCAACGCCATGTACTCGGCGACCCCGGGCAGTTGGGGCAACGAGGCCAGCGAGAGTTCAGCACCCAGTTGACGATCGTCACCCAGCATTTCGCTGAGATGTCCGGCGAGTCCAAACCCGGTGACGTCGGTCATCGCATGGACACCGACCGCCAAAGCTGTCTCGGCAGCGGCGCGATTCAAGGCTGTCATGCTGTCGACCGCTGTGACGACGTGGTCCGGAGCGGCCAATTCGGCCTTCATCGCGGTTGCCAGGATGCCCGTTCCCAGCGGTTTGGTCAGCAGCAGCGCGTCGCCCGCCTTCAAGCCGCGGTTGCGAATGATGGCTTCCGGATGCGTCAACCCGATCACGGCCATGCCATATTTGGGTTCAGGATCCTCGACCGTATGCCCGCCGGCGATCAGGCAATCGGCTTTCGCCGCGACGGCCGCGCCGCCAGCCAGCACTTCGCCCAACATTTCCGCTGGCAAGTCACGCGGCCAGCTTACCAGGTTCAAGGCGGCCAAGGGGCGTCCGCCCATCGCGTAGATATCCGATAAAGCGTTCGCCGCCGCGATCCGGCCCCAGGTATGCGGGTCATCGACCAGCGGGGTGATGAAATCCGCCGTGAACAGGATCGCCAAGTCGTCCGACACGCGCAGCGCGGCCGCGTCGTCCAGCGTCTCGGCCCCGACCAACAGCCGAGGATCGACACTGGGCGTCAAATGATTCAGGATGCTGCGCAGGTCGCACGGACCCAATTTGGCCGCTCACCCAGCGGCCGTGGTCCATTGCGTCAAACGCTGTCTGGGAACTTGTGCCATCAGTGATTACCTCTCGTAAAACGTGGCCAACTTTGTGTGGAGCGTCGTTCAGGCAAAGGACTTGGCCAGAATCGACTTCCCGGGTTTCTCGGGTCTTCCGGTAAGCGGCGCGGTCCTTAGTGCATTTCGATCGAGCAGGTGCCGAGTCCGCTCCGCAGGTAGTTGAATTGGACGTTGGGGTGATCGGCTAGCAGCGACATCGGGACGGACGAATCGGCGATCCCCTTGGCGATCATCAGACACGTCAGTCGCTGGCCGAACGGATTATCGTGGGTTCCGGCGTGCCAGATCGAGACCTTTTCGGCTTTCCAGGTTTCGACGGGTCCGACGGTGACGGCCGAGGTGGGCACCAACGAGATGTTCCCACCGCCGCTGGTACGGGCATTCTGTGCCACGGTCAGCGGATGCAATTCCACCACGCGAGTCGCCAATTTGCGGTACTCGTCGGCTGGTGGCGGCGTATCCTTCCACTTGCCCTTGCGCCGCAGCGGATCGTTGAACGCCCAGTGCTTCACGTCGCCCTGACCGCCCTGCATCAAGGCACACCGCACGCCCGCGTCCCAACTCTCGCGGAATTCCTTCGTATCCGCCTTGGGAAAGTGCAAATGGGCATCGGGAATCCGTAGGCCACGGTCGATGCGATCGAACAGCATCTCGCGATCACAACGCTCGAAAGACAACGGATGCGTCGGCGAAACTTCCTTTCCGTCGATGACCCATTCGTCCATTCCCCAAAAATGTGCCGAGCGAACGTCGATTTTCAACGTGTTGACTATTCGGGCGACCAGCGGCAGTTGTTCGGTGGGACCGATCGGGCCGCAGACTCCCACCGGATTATCGTCGGTGGATTGTTGCCAGGCCTCGATGTACTCCAACGCTTCGGCCAGATACAAATCCTCGCGCGTATCATACAGGACGACCTTGAAACCGGGCCGCGAGAGCTTGGCGATCTTCTGTGGCGTCAACGCGGCAGCATCCTCGATCAGTTCCAGGTCCAATGTGGTATAGTCCCACCAATCGGGCGCGATTGCGCTAAGTCGTCGTGCCATTCGAGTCTCCCTGAGGTTAAAGGCGAACGAAAGGTTCTGCGTGTAAGCGAACCACAATCTACGTAAGTTTGCCGACAAGATCAACCGCATGCTAAGCGGTTTGCCCGAAAACGACCTCCCGACCCCCTCCGCGAAACGCGACACGAAGCCGTTTGCCCGTCCTTAGCTGCCCAGTTCACGAGTATACTCCGCGTTGGCTCGGATCTCGTCGAAAAACCGAGGGTACATGCCGATGATGACTCCATCGATGGGCTTGATGTTTTCAAAGGCGAATTGGAACGCGGCGCGCACCGAGGCCTGGCCGGTGCATAACCGGCCGCTGCCCAGGATCTTGAACGCCAGGCACGGCTGATCCACCTGCCGCATCACCCGGGTCATGACCTGCGGGTCGTCCTTGAAAAACGGGTAGGCGATCTCCAGCGTCGGAAGCTCGGCGACTTCGGCCTGCCGATCCGGCACCAGCGATCGAGTCAGGAAGTAGAAGCAGGTCATGAACAGATCGACGGGCCAGCCTTCGTCCGCAACCCGCTTGATGCAGTCCGGATTATGAGCCGAAACGCCGGCCAGCACACCTACATCATGAGCGGCCTTGACGTAATCGTGCACCTGATCCGCTCGGCCTTGAGCGAACAGTCGATCGGTCGCGCCACCATGGTGCACCATGGCGATGGGCCTCGTCTGCTGGACGACTTGGGCGACCGTCTTGGGATCGGAGTGCAGGCAGATGCGTTTCATCTCCGAGCCCTGACGATCGCATTCGGCCAACGCCGCCAGGATGTCGTCCCGGACGGCGAACTGGAAGGCATCGATCCCCGTCTGTTCGCAATCCCGCAGGAACCGGACCGTTCTTTTGATCGTAAAGTACTCGCGCATGTGCTGGTCGGCATGCGGTCCCATGTAGGAGTACCCCAGCAAGGTATTGCTGCCGACCAGCATGCGGCTGATGCGATGATCGCCCAGCGAAATCATCGGCAACGGCTCAGGATCGGGCCTCGCGGCGCCGACCGGCGACGCGGCGGATGGGGCCGCCACGCCAGCGACGGCGGCTGCCGAACACTGCTTGAGAAAACTTCGCCTGCTGGCCGAATCCATCTGACGCGGTTCGTTTCCCATCTCATTAACCTCCTTACGGCTTATTGGACCGGTTTCCCTTTGACGCGTGACTGTCGATGCCTCAGCAGTTCCGACCATTCCCAGACGCCACAATGCTCCGCCCACGCCTGCCAGCGATCGGTCAGCTCTTCCAATCGTTTCGGATGTTGGTGGGCAAGATCGATCCGCTCGGTGCGATCGCTGCCCAAATCGTACAGTTCCCAAGGCCTGCTTGCCGGTTGAACCGCCTTCCAGTCGCCGATGCGCACGGCCTTGTTGCCCTGGTGTTCCCAAAACAAGCCGTCCCGATCCAGCGGCCGGTCGTCGAATGCTGGAACCAGGCTGACCCCTTCGACCGGTATCAGGGTTTGACCATCGAAGGTCTCGGGATAAGAAACACCGGCTAATTCGGCGAAGGTCGGCATCAGATCGATCACGTGGCCCACCTGGTGTCGCAACTCGCCCTGCGCCGCGATCCCCGCCGGCCAATGCACCACCAGCGGGGTCACGATGCCTCCTTCGTACGTATCCATTTTGAACTTTCGGAACGGGGTGTCGGACACATTGGCCCATTCGAGCCCCGCGCTGGCGTAGGACAAGCCGGTACCCAGTGGTGCATCCGGCAAGCCGCGACTGAACCCACCAGGGCCGCCCTCGGCCGAACATCCGTTGTCGGACAGGAACAAAATCAGCGTGTTGTCCAACTGCTGCAGGGCTTCGAGTCTTTCCACCAAGCGGCCCACGTTCTGATCGATGCTATCGATCTGAGCGGCGTAGATTTCCATGCGGTGAGCCAGATCTTGCCGGACATCCGCCGGCGTATCCGCCCAAGCTCCGGCCTGGGGGTCACGCGGGCTGAGCACCGTGTCGGGCGGCACGATGCCCATTTGGACCTGACGTTGAAACCGAGCGGCACGCACGGCGTCCCATCCGGCGTCGTATCGCCCCCGATACTTGGCGATGTCCTCCGGTTTGGCCTGCAGCGGCCAATGTGGGGCGATGTGAGCCAGGTACAGGAAAAACGGCTTCCGGTCCTGATGCACTGCCTGTTCGATGAACGCCAAGGCGTAGTCGGTAAACGTATCGGTGACGTACAGATCGTCCGGAGGCTCGACCCGCCGATCGGCCTCCACGAAAAACACCTCTTTGCGGATCTGCAATGCTTCCTTGAAATACACGCCTCCGCCGGAGGGAACGCCCCAAAACCGATCGAAGCCGCGGTCCAGCGGCCATTGCCCGGGCGCCGACCCCACGTGCCATTTGCCCGTCATCAACGTCGCATACCCGGCCTTGCGAAGCACCTCGGCCAAGGTAACGCACCGGTCGTTCAGAAAACCTCGATACGCCGCGAGGCCATCGTCGCGAGTCATGTGCCCGATCCCCGCCTGATGCGGATACAAGCCGGTCAGCAAGGCAGCTCGAGTCGGGCAGCAACGGGCCGAGTTGTAGAAATTCGTAAATCGCAAGCCGTTGGCCGCCAAGGCATCCAGGTGAGGCGTTTCGATCTCGGCGCCATAGCAGCCGAGATCGGAATAACCCAGGTCGTCCGCCATGATCAGCACAATGTTCGGCTGCGAACGCTGCGAGGGCTCCGTCGCCACCGCATCCGCGCTCATCCACGCCCCACCCCAAAACCCCAGCATCGCCAAAACGATGACGCGGTTCAACGTTCCCCCATGCCACCACCCATGCCACCGCAAGCATCGGGCAACGGACACCGTCAGCGAACCACGCATCTCGGACGCCTCCAACAAAGGAAATTGAGACCCGGAAGCCGAAGTCTGGACACGCGATACAAGACCGCCCCTCCATTGCCTTCGATTCTACACGAAAACCTCCGGGTCCGTTAGTACTAGTACAAGCGTAATCGTCCTCGAGCAGGTCGCAGGAATGAACCTAGCGCGCTCGGCGCGGGTCTCTGACTCGTGTTTTGCACTTCCGGCCTTGATCGTGAATTTGCGAAATAACCCGGAGGCGTGAGAGGCAACTGCCGACCAGGGGATACGCCGCGTTCCGCTCGACGGCGACTCGGATGGATGGGGTTCGGTCAAGGATCCCGGGAACTCTTGGCGCGCTGTCCCGTAGAATCGCTCTTCGTCCGTTGTGCCGTCGGGTCGCCGCCCGCCGGGGCGAATAGGGCGTCGTGCGGATCCGGCGCGCGGTCGTTCGGTTCGTCTGCCAACAGCGATAGCAGATCCTCCAGAGGTTCCCAATGCTCGGACCAGCGATGCGGCCGTTCCGCCGGCGCGGCGACGGAAGGTTCGCTTCGGAAGTGCAGGGTTACGGGAGACTTCGATGGTGGGGAAGCCTCGATCCGAGCAGACTCGTGCCCGGTGGTTGCGGCCTGCGATCGAAGCCACGGCGGCGTGCGTTCGGCCTCAGCGGTGCCCAATCGGGCGAACATCGCATCCGCAGCAGCGGGCACCCGGGCGCCGAGTCCCGTCGTTGGCTGCTCTTGGCGACCAAACGCGTGAGTTTGCTCCGCCGCAGATGCGGCATGCAACGACGGCGTCCGGGATTCCTGCAAGCTGTCGAATCCGGCCAACGTGCCAGCTCCGGCAAAGGATGGCTGCAGCACGTCACCACCATCCATCGCTTCCCCTTCCCCGCCGGGTTCCGCTGGTTCGGCTCGCCAGGCGTTGGGGAAGTTGGGCGGGAAGATCAGCGTTTGTTGGCCGGATTGCACCGCCGCGCGGGTCTTGCCGAAATTGGGTGCGAAAAAGGCCAGGTCGCCGAAATCGATCCGGCCCGACTTGTCGAAGTCGGCCCACCACACGTACGGCGGTTCCGAATCGGGCGCGCCGACCGTCTTGCCAAAAGCCGCGGCGAAAAAGGAAAAGTCCCCGAAGTCGATCTGGTTGTTGTCGTCGATGTCGTACACCACCGCCCACAATTCGGTCGCCGGTGATCCGCCCAACTCGGGCACCACCGGCCCGACATCCACCAAGTCCGTCTGGCCGCTGGCCAACGTCAGCTCCATGTCATACGGACCGATATTTCTACCCGCCGCGTCCACCGGCACTTGGTCGTCACCGGTCGAAGCGAAGCGGACCCGAGCCAACAGCACGTAAGCATCGTCGCCCACGTCAGTCAGTTCCGTCCCGCCACCGATCCCGCTGACTAGCCCCAGGCCATCGTCGATCGTTCCCGACGGGTTCACGTTGAACGCCGGACCGTGCACGATCTCCATCGCCGTCACATAGTCCGCATAGTACTGCAGATCCAACGTCGCTCCGGCCACGCCCAACGTCGCCGTCTCCGGCGTACTGACCCAGATCTCGACCCAGAACGACTGCCACTCATGCACCCAATCCGCACTGTCGGGCAAACTGACCACCTCGCCGTTATCCCCGATCGCACTGGGCTCATGGACGATCGTCATGTCGATCCGCGCTCCCCCGATCTGATCCACGACGATCGTAGTGCCCAGATCTACCAGATCCCAAGGCACGTTTCCGACGCCGAAGCGACTGAACGGTAACCCGCCGGAACCAAGCTCGAACGTCGCCGGGCCCAGTTCCGTTGCCACGAATTCGACATAACCCAGCCGAGCCCACTGGGGAGCGATGCCGCGTCCACCCTCCATCGTCCCGCCGCCCAGATCTTTCACCAGGCCGTTCGGGTCATCGATCACCCCGTCCGGAAACATGTCGAAATCCAAATTGAATACGTTCACCGCATCTGCGACCGCTGTTGTGTAATTGACATCGACGTTACCACCGGAGATGCCCACTCCGGGAGTCAGCAGGTCCTGCACCCAAACCTCGACATAGTACGTGCTGCCCCGTGCCACCATCTCCAAACTGGAAGGCAAAGCTGTCGACCCGGCCGGCGAGGGCGCCGCAACGGCGACCACCTGAACGCCTACGGCTTCGGCGGCCTGCACTTCCAACACCACGTCATTGCCATCGCCCCCGACGTAGGTGATCGTGGCAACCAACCCGCTGCCCAGGAAATCCGGGATCACGGCGCCTTCAGGCAACCCCGTGAACGTGCCGACGATCGGATCGCTGCCGCCATTATCGACAATCGTGAACGCGTCACCGACCGCGGGCGAGTAGGAACCGCTGAGCATCAGCGCGGCGCCGGTCAAGTCCACGGCACCTGTGACGTTCAACTGGGAATACTCCGTATCGACCGTCGTACCGTCGATCCGGATGGCCAATTGGGCCCCGTCGGCAAACGAGACGGTGGCGGCAGCGACGTCGGCGCCGGCGGTCAGCGGCCGTACGACCGTGCCCGGCGCCAGCATGAGATCGCCGCCGGCAGTGTCGATCGAACCGGGATCGAAGACGATCGCCTCGCCGCTGACCAGATCTACATCCGTCGCGGCGGGCCGCGTGATCGGCGCGGTGATCATGATCGCACCGCTGGAGGTATCGCCGATGACGAGCCTGCCGGCCGCGATGCGGTCGAGTTCGGCGTCGGCCAGCCCGAGCGTCCCGGGCGCGTCCGGGCCGCCAAGATCGATCGATGTGCCCGCAGTGACGGGCCGCAGGGCGACGGTGTTCGCCCCGGCGGCGATCGCATTGGCAGCCGCGATGTCCATACTGTCGCCGACAAGAGTGACATCCGCCGTGCCGGTGGCTTCAATGGCACCTGAAACGAGCAATTCGATAGCGAAGCTGTCACCGCCGCCGGCGGTGCCGGTGATCTGGATGTCGCCGTCCACGGATCTCACCCGCGAATCCAAACCCCATAGGTATACACCGCGATTGTCGTTCGTCCCCGTCCCTCCGGAACCGTGGATGGTGATCTTCGCCGCGTCGGCCCCCTCTCCCTTGGACGAGACGAACGCGGCGCCTGAGATTTGCACGCCGAGATTTGAATGGCCGGATCCGTCGCCGCCTTGACCGGTGACCAAAATGTTGCCGACGAACGACGTCACCTGCGTGCCCGAATCCATCATCAACACGCCGCGATTGCTGTTCGTCCCCGTTCCGCCGATCCCGTTGATCGTGATCGTCGCCGCGTCGCTCCCCGTACCCGTGGACGATACGATGGCTCCGGACCACACATTCACGCCGCCATTGCTGCTGCCTGTCCCGTCGCCTCCCCGCCCGGTGATCAGGATGGCGCCGTCGACAGACGTCACCTGCGTACCCGGACTCGAACCGGAACCGCTGATAAGCACGCCCGGATTGCTGCTCGTTCGTCCGCCGCCGGTGCCGTCGATCGTGATCGTTGCCGCTTCGCTGCCCGTGCCGGTGGACGAAATCACCGCGGCATCTGAGATGTTCACACCGTGATCGTTACTGGTGAACCCGTCGCCTCCTTGGCCGGTGATCAGAATGGCGCCGTCGACCGAACTCACCTGCGTGCCGGGATTCCTGATTAACACGCCGCGATTGCTGTTCGTTCCCGTTCCGCCGGTGCCGTCGATCGTGATCGTCCCTGCGTCCGCTCCAGTGGCCGTCGATCGCACAATTGTGCCGAAATGCATGTAGACTCCGTGCTGGTTCGATTGGGCGTTTTTGTTGTCCGCGCCGAAGCCGCTCAGCGAAATATCTCCGCTACCGGTCGTCTCGATCGTGGCGCCAATCGCAACGATGCCGCTGAAGTTCCCCGTCGTCGTGCCATCCGCATTCGCCAGCAGCGTGATCCCACCGTCGACCGTCGTGAGACTCGAATTCGTCCAAAGCATGATGTTCCGGATCGCCGAGAGGCTCACCGCCCCGCTGCCGCTGGTAGTGATGACGCTCGTGAAGCTGACGTTGACTGTCCCCACGTTGCTGACCATCAGGCCGTGATCGGCGGCGAACGTGAGCGGACCGCTGAAGTTCACCACGTCCGTCACATCGTCGCCCTGGATCACCAGCGATGCGTAACCTGCGGCCAACGAATTGACGTGGATCGTGTCCGAGCCGTTGGTGGCGAAAATCCTGAGTTCGTCGGTCGGGTTGACGAACGTCGTCGCTTCGCCCAATGTCGATTCGGCCAGCGTCTGCGAGCCACCGGCATCGGCCACCGTGATCGTTTCGTCACCGCCGGTATAGATCAGCTCGACCACGTCGCTGGCGATGCTCGACGTGATCGGCGCCAATCCGGTATAGCTGATCGTGAACGTGGTTTCGCCATCGCCATCGGTGTCCAGCTCGATGCTGCCCTCG
Organism: Planctomycetaceae bacterium; assembly: GCA_007121535.1. Lineage (GTDB taxonomy): Bacteria > Planctomycetota > Planctomycetia > Pirellulales > Pirellulaceae > SKKK01. The sequence continues at coordinate 32,159 of SKKK01000028.1, forward strand.
CTGGCGTTGACGTACGTAAACCTGCTGGTGTGGAAGGCCCCGCCGACGAGACTCAACGCGTCCTGTCCGTCGCCGCCGTCATAGCTGAGGCCGCCGGCGGGGATCGGATTGCCGCCGGAGAAGTCGACGGTCAGCAGGTCGTCGCCAGCCAGCGATTGCACGAGGATCTGCCCGCTGACAGCCGCCAGCGAGACTTCCACCGTGAATGGATCGACTTGGGTGACACCGCTGCCGGCAGAGAGCGAATGGTTGGGGTCGTGGACACGGATGTTCTCGCCACTGAGGCTGATGACAATCCTGTCGTCCTTGCCATCCGCAGCGATGTCTTCGACAACCAGATTGCCATCGACGATCTGGACAAGCGTCAGCGGGAACACCTGGATCTCGAATGCCCCGATGTCGATGCGATCGCCCATGACACGCTCGAACCCCTCGCCGCGCTGGTCGTACACCAGGGGCGGGTCGAAGAGTTCGGGGTCGAAGTCCGGATCGCCGGCGTCAATCGCCGCACTGCTGACAGCCAAGGCATGCGTCAACGTTGGCCCGCCGTGGTCACCGAGTTCCAGTTCGAGTATTTCCGCGCTCGGGCGCACCCCTTGGCCATCGACGCCGACGATGTTCCCGTCGATTGCGTCGCTCAGTCCGCCGGCGCTCTCCCCGTCGCCGATCAGGTTGTAGGCGCTGGCCGCATCGACGGCACCGGCGATGTCGTCGTCCTGTGGCGCCGCATCGCCTCGCGTGTTGCCGGCAACGATGGTGTGATGCAGCGCCAGATCGCCGGAGGCGACCAGGATGCCGCCGCCGTTGCCAACGCCGTTGCCATTGGAATCGGCGACATTGCCGAACACCGTGCTGTGCAGCACGTTGGCGGCGCCGCCGTCGATCCCGATCCCGCCGCCGCCGGCCATCGCCGCATTACCCGAGATCGTGCTGTTGATTACCGTCAACGATCCCGCCGCCGCGATCCCGCCGCCGAAATTGCCCGCGACGTTGCCCGAGATCGTGCTGTGACTGACATTCAGCGTGCCGACACTGAAGATGCCACCACCAGCCATTGCGCTGTTGTCGGCGACGGTACTGCTGAACAGGCTGACATCCCCGCCAAGCCAAACGACCAAGCCGCCGCCGGCCGCGTTCAACGGATCACTTGGCTTAATAGCTGAATTGCCGGCGATGGTGCTGGAAACGATCTCGACCTGCCCGCTAAAAACGTACACGTCGCCACCGTCCGGAGCAGCGTTTCCGGTCAACGTGCTGTTGCTGATCACCAAGCTCGACTGCGGGCCGGAATTGTAAACTGCACCGCCCAAACCAACGGCGCTGTTGCTCGAGAGCAGCGTGCCGGTGATCGACATCTGGCCGCGATTGAGGACACCGCCGCCGAGATTGGCGGAATTATCGTTGATCGCCCCGCCAATGATTGTCACGATGCCCGTAGCGTCATTGGCCAATCCCGCACCCTGGTAGCCGCTCTCCGGGCCCGGCGCGGCGTTGCCGATCAACTCGCTATCGGTAAGCCACAGCTCTCCCTCGTTCAGGATGCCGCCGCCGAACCGTTGTTCGCCCGATGCGGGAATGGTGCCGCCCGTGATCGTGACCCCCTCGATCTCGACGGACGCCCCGGCATGCACCTGGAACACCCGGTCGCCCAGGCCGCTGGCATCGATCACCGTCTGGCCAGCCCCGGCGCCGACGATCGTCACGCTGCCGCCGGGCAGGATGTCCAGATCCCCGGTCAGCGCTTCATCTTCGTTGCTGCCCGAGATCGAGAGCGTGTAGGTACCGGCAGACAGCAGGATGGTGACGTCGTCGTCGATCTGGTTTGCGGTGCGAATCGCTTCGCGCAATGAAATCAGGCCGTCATTGGGATCGATCACGTCGGCAAACGTGGTCACATGAATCTCACCGTCCACCGGTGGCGGGTCGGGGGTGCCGGTTTGCACTTCAACGGATACATCATCAATCCACCAACCCGGCGCGGAGATTACCTCATCGGTGCCGAGTCGCCAACGGAGCTGCACCGGTTGATCAGCCGCCGAAAGAGGTAGTTGCACGGCCGTATCGATGAAGCCATTGGAGTTCCCGGTCCAGACGTGGCGACCGGCCAGCGGGTTGTCCCAGGCGCTCGGCAGCGGTTGGCTGCTGTTGTATCCACCGCTCAGGAAGCTGCCGCCGGCGGCCAGGATGTCCTCAAAGTCTCCACCGGCGACGGAAATCTCCAACGCGCCGCCGTCATAGCCGGCTTCCGTGTTGTAGAGGTTCTGGAACGTTAACAGGCGTTCGTCCTCAGTGTACATGAACGTGGGGGAAGTCAACCGCACATCGCTGACGCTGTCGAAGTTCGGAACGAAAGCGCTGTTGGGTGGGCTGGAACTGTCGGTCGCGGACGTGGTCCAGGCAACCGCCCCGAAGGCATCCACGCTGGTCCATCCCGGAGGTAGCGACGGAACGGAGACGTCGTCGAAGTTCTGCGACAGTCCGAAAGCGACAAACTCGACGGCTCCGATATCGATGCGGCCGAGGTTGACACGAGAAAATCCGATCCCGCGCTGGTCGTAGGGTAGCTCAGGATTGTCGAAGCTCGGGTCGCCGGCATGAATGGCCGGACTGCCGCTGACGAGTGCATGCGTCGCCGTCGGCCCGCCGTTGTCGGCCAAGGTCGTCACCAGGATAGAGCCGGTCTCGATCAACTCGCGCCCGCCAACTCCGTCGCTGCGACCGAGGATGTTGCCGTTGCTGCCATGCGCAAGTCCTCCGGCCGTGGCGGGATCGCCGACCAAATTGTAGGAACTGCCGCTGTCAAGGTTGTCGCCCTCGATGTCGCTGTCGGTCTCTTCCACGCCGGAGTTCTTGAAATTTCCGGCCACGATCGAGTGCTGGAGGACCGCCGGAGAGTTCACCGTGGCGATACCGCCTCCGACGGAACCCGAGTCATTCGCATCCGCCCGATTGCCGGTGATTGTCGAATGCTCGATTGTGGTGACGCCAAAGTCGCGTATTCCACCACCGTGTCCGGCGGCGACATTTCCGGAGATTGTGCTGTTGGTAACCGTCACCTTGCTGACGGTGCTGTTGTTTTGGATGCCCCCGCCGCTGCCCGTGGTTGCCGTATTTCCGGAGATCGTACTTGCGGTTACCGTCAGAGTTCCGGTACCGGCGTTGAAGACGCCGCCGCCGTGGAAATCGGCCGTATTTCCGGTAATCGCACTGGCGACCACATTGACCGTGCCGGAAATATTGCGGATCGCCCCGCCGCTGCGGTCCGACTGGATCCCGGGGATGGGCGTTGCACCGCCGGTCAACGTGACACCCACGATGGTCAGCGATGCACCCGATTGGACGTCGAAGACACGATCGCCGTACCCGAGGTCGCTGTCGAACAATCCGCCGGCATCAATGATCGTCTGGCCAGCGCCTGCTCCGACGATCGTCACCTCCCTGCCTTCGAGAATGTCCAAATCGCCTGTGAGTGCTTCTTTTTCGTTTGCACCGGTACGCGTCAACGTGTACGTGCCGGGCTGGAGAAGGATTTCGACGGGATCGGACTGGGCATTGGCCAGGATAATCGCTTCGCGGAGCGAGGTGAGCCCGTCGTTGGGATCGACCACGTCGTCCAGGGTGTCGACCTGGATGACGGAGACCGGCGGCATCCACTGCATCCATTGCTCGATCAGGCTGAGATTGTGATCGGTCAATCGAGGCCCGCCATTGTACGTCGTTGCACCGAACGAGTGGATGCCGACGACTCGAGGTTGGTCGTCCACCCACTGCCAGACGGGCCCACCACTGTTGCCACTGCTGGTGTCGGCCTGATAGTGCAGGACGCGAGAATCCGAACTCACTTGCGCATTTCCGACATCCGTCCACATTGAAAGATTGGATTCTTCATGGACCGTGCCCGGATAGCCGGTGACCTGCACGAACGAGGGCGTCACGTTAAACACCAAGGGCACGTACGTGCCAATGCCGAGATCGTCGAAGCTGTTCTCGTAGAATACGGCCGCATAGTCGTGGGCCGGCCAATCTGCCGGATCGGTCTCGTAGGTCGGATTCGTTTCCCAAGCCGTCGCCGCGTGATACCCGAAGGGACGCTGAATCGGCGTCCCCGTGTCCTCTTGGAACTGGCCCGGCGCGAACTGAACCGTCTCAGCGTACCCGCCACGCTCGGAATCAAACACGCAATGCCCGTTCGTCAAGGTGACGTGCGGGGTAACCAGGAACGCGGTGCAGCGATAGGCATCATCGTTCGGATACACTTGCCGCTGGTAACCGACGTTGTACCACGGGAACTGTTGGACGTCCTCCCACGAGACGCGTACGCGATCATCCTCGCCGATCACCGACTCTGGCGAGAACAAGTCGTCGCCGTCCTGGAAGAACCGCACATCCGTCGCGGCGAGCAAAACGTCCGCTACGTCCAGCACTTGCAATTGGCCATCAGGCAATTCCGCCGGCGCCACCCGCCAACCGGCCGATGCGGTCAGCAGTCGCTGAGCCTCTTCTGCTGACAGCGGCCGGGACTCGGGCTCGACCAATGCGATAGAAAACTGGCCTCGGTCCCCTACTTCGTATTCGTGCCACCGGTGAAACCGGCCACCTATCCACTGCAGCACGACCCGAGACGGCTCGTCCAACGTCGTCCCGGCCACATGGTCAACGACCGGTCTCCGCAAGGCCGCGGGGTCGTCGCCAACGGCAGTCGAAGCACCGGACGGCATTCTCAGCGAACTCTCGAAATCCATCGCATCGGCAAGAGCCCCAGACGCTTGTGAATCGTAAGGATCGAGGGAAGGGTTGAGACCAAAGCTACCATTGAGGCCGCGTGTGGCTGACAATAGCAGCCGGTCTTCCAACGACTCGACGAACAGCCGACGCTGCCGACGAGGTCGATCCTTCTTCGAAGCCTTGCGGGACCTTCTCCCGATCTTGGAAACCGTGGATGCGTCAGACTTCGGAACACGACCAGCCATAGTGAAAATCTCCTGATGATTTCGTCGTATTGGGATAAGCTCTTGATATGCCGCTATCGACATCGCAACAAATTCGCCGAGTTTTTGAGGAACATTTTGGAAAGATTTTGACACCCACAAATCGAGTCGATTTGACTACTTACGGTACGGAACGCTTGTTTCACTTGGTGGGCGCCCGGACCGAAACTACAATCTGCCGTCGATCACCCGTGCGAAGGCCCGTCGCAGTCCAACGGCTTGCCGGAGAACCGATCATTCGCTATGCTTGATGGAACGTCGTGCGGAACCATTACTCATGCTTTCACCACGTGGAGGCGGCGTTTGGCCAGTGCGAAACGGGTTCCGTGTCGAGTGCTTCGGATGTTTTCGGATGAGGTGAGATCCATGGCGATTTCGACGGGTGAGCGGCTGACGCGCGGTGCGGATGCCGGGTCGGATGTGCCCGTGTTGGAACCAGGAGACCGGTTGACACGGGATGAGTTCGAGCGGCGATATGCGGCGATGCCCGGCCTGAAAAAAGCGGAACTGATCGAAGGAGTCGTGTACATGCCATCCCCCGTCCGCGCGCGTCGTCATGGGAACCCGCACGCGAAGATCATCACATGGCTGGGGTACTACGAGGCCAAGACGCCGGGCGTCGAAGTTGCCGACAATGCCACGGCTCGGCTGGATCTGGACAACGAGCCGCAACCGGATGCAATGCTGTACGTCGCTCCGGAATGCGGTGGCCAGGTGCGGATCAGCCCGGATGACTATATCGAAGCAGCGCCGGAATTGGTTGCCGAAGTGGCTTCGAGCAGTGCCAGCTACGACTTGAATACGAAGCTGCACGTCTATCGCCGCAGCGGCGTCCGCGAGTATATCGTGTGGCGAGTGCTGGATGGCGCCATCGACTGGTTCGTGCTGCGCGCGGGCCGATACGAGCGATTGGAAGCGGACGAACGCGGCGTGATGCGAAGTGAGTTTTTTCCGGGGCTTTGGCTCGATACGGCCGCTCTGTTGTGTGGGGATTTGGCAGGCGTGCTGCGAGTCCTGGACGAAGGCTTGGCCACAGAGCAACACGCCTCCTTCACGGTGCAACTGGCCGAGCGGAAGACGAGCTTGGGCTGACGACGGCAAAGGGGTCGGGAGTCGTTTTCGGGCAAGCCCGTTACCACATGGTTCGTCGTCTGCCGAAAACGACTCCCGACCCCGTTCCGTCACCCGAGTGTGCCGTGAACGTCGAGGTGCTGCCGATTCAGGGGGCGGGGCTGACCGCCGGGACCGGTTGTTCCGTGCTGTCGGAAGCCCTTTCCAGCAATTGGCGATGCACCCGTCCGTCTTTCAGCCGGATCATGCAATCGGCCAGCGTATCGGCTTCGTGGGTGTTGTGCGTGATGTGCAGCGTCGTCACGCCGGTTCGACGGCGGATATCGTCCAACAGGCTGCACATCTGAGCGCGGGTTTCTTCGTCCAGGGCACTCAACGGTTCGTCCAGGCACAGAACCCCGGGCCGGAACGACAACGCTCGTCCCAACGCCACCCGCTGACGTTCGCCGCCGCTCAACCCGTGTGGCCTGCGTTCCAGCAGATGCGTGATCCCCAGCAGTTCGGCCAATTCGCCGACGCGTTTCTTGACGGCCGCTTCCGGCACGCGGCGGATGGTCAACGCCAGTCCCATCTGCTCGGCTACCGTCATCTTCGCGAACAGCGCGCCGTCTTGCGGTACGTAACCGATACCGCGAACGGCCGGTTTCGAGTGGGTGACGTCGCGCCCGCACAAAAGGATGCGGCCCGCGGCGATATGGCGCAGCCCGATGATCGATTCCAGGATCGTCGTCTTTCCCGAACCGGTCTTGCCCATCAGGACGCCGTATCCGCCCGAGGGGATCTGGAACGAAATGTTTTCCAGCCGGAACGAACCGGCTCGGATGCATAAACCTTCGACGGCAATCATGACGGCAGGCTCCTCACAGTCCCATGTCCCGCGATCCGAACAATCGAGCGACGATCAGCACGACCACGGCGGCGGCGACCATGATCAACGATACGGCCACGGCGGCTTCCAGGTTGCCGACGTTCATTTCGAGAAAGACGGTGGTCGACAGGACTTCGGTTTTCATCCGCGTGGCCCCCGCGAAGATCAGCAGCGGCCCGAACTCGCCCAGCGACCGGGCCCAGGCCAGCGTAAAGGCCGTCATCATCCCGCGTCCCGCTTCGGGCAACACGACCCAGCCGAAGGCTTGCGCTCGGCTGCAGCCCAACGATAGGGCCACCTGTTCGCAGCGCGGATCGATATGATCGAAGGTCGCTTTCATCGTGCGGACGGCAAAAGCACAAGCCACGGAGAATTGCGCCAGAATCACGGCGGGTACCTGATAAACGATGCTGCGCGCGAACCACTGGAACGGTGGAAATTGGAATAGGATCAACAGGCTGAGCCCGACGACCAACGGCGGCAGAACGATCGGAATGTCCAGGATCGCGTCCAGCAACCGTCGTCCGAAGAATCGATGCCGAGCCATCAGGTACCCCAGCGGAACGGCGACGGCCACCGACAGGATGGCCGACAGCGTACACGAGATCATGCTCAACCAGATCGAATACTGGATTTTGGGATCGGCCAGCGCGACGACGATCGGGTTGGCCGTCAGCATGGCCCACGTGGGGTCCGGCGCTTGTTCGGCGGCGCGGATCGTCTGGCGGATCATGTAGGCCGCGTCGGCCACCAACATCGCGATCACCAAGAAGACGTACGTCGCCCCGATGATGCTCAACACCACGTAGAAACAGGTATCGGACAGGGCGATCACGCGCTCCGACCGCGGCCGGCCCAATTCGTATTGTGCTGAGTCGGCAACGGTCACGGCAAGCTGGACTCCGTGGCTTCGACCGCAGGCAATTCATCCAGCAGAAATTGAAATCCGACGTCTTCAAAGGCTTCGGGCGAATGGGCAATGTGCCGGAACAGCCGCCGGATCAAGTGCTTGTGCCTGCTGGTGCGAGCGATGCTCAAGGGCTGGACCGCCAGGTTCAACGAGGATTCGATCCGCACCACGTCCACGTCGTCGCGGTTGGCCATCACATCGGTAATGTAAGCGACCGCGGCGTCCACGTGCCCGGTGACCACGTCGGGGACCAGCAGCGCGGACGAGCTTTTCTCGACCACCACTTCGCCTTCTTGCTGCTGTTTTTCCTTCAAGGCATCGTACAGTCCTTCTTTGGCCATCAGTCGCCGCGTCAACGCGCCGATGGTGCACAGATCCGGCTCGCCAACCGCAACGCGAATCCCCGGCTTGACCAAATCGCTCAAGCTGGTGACCTTTGTACAGCCCTTGGGGACCGCGATGACAATTTCGGCGTCCGACACGTTGGCCGCTTCCTGAAACCAGTCCTTGACGTTCTCCAAGTAGTACAGGTCGCAAGCCAAGTACACGTCGGGAAACCCCTGCGCCTGGCTTTGACCTTCGATCGTCTGCATGCGGCTGGTCAGAATACCGCAACCGTCATAGATGGTGTTGACGACGCAGCCTTCGCGTTGTTCGAACTCAGCGATGATCGGATCCATCGCCCGGCGACTGACTGCCCCGCAAAAGAAGTTGATTTCCGGTCGGTCCGCCCACGCGTCGCCCTCGATCGGAGCCAAACCAAACTCCTCGAACGACGGCAGACCTCGATCGCTGGCCGACAGATAACGAGCAAAGTGCAGCGCGGCCGTTGGCCGCCGCGATGAATGCAGAACGCTGACGCCCACCAAGCTGGGGGGGGCGGCCATTTCCGGCAGGAAGACGGCTTCAAGGTCGTCGCGAAACGATGGCATCGCGACCGTCGAATCCCAGACGATCCCCGCATCCACGCTGCCCAACTTGATGTCGGCGGCCACGTCGTTGACGGTTGGTTTGAAGACACCTCGCTGGTTCCGGACCACGTGCTGTTCCAAGCGTTCCCAAAGGTCGTCTTCGCCGTCAACAGCCGCCGACAGCCGCTCGCGAGCGACACGTCCCGCCGCCGCGTGATCCGGATCGGGCAGCGCCAATACCACTTCGTCGCTCAAAAGATCCTCGAACGAGGAGATGTTTTTCGGGTTGCCTTGCTGCACGGCGATGACCGGTCGTTGATAGGCAATCGGCAACACCTCGGCCGCCAAACCCATTTCGCTGGCTAATTCGGTGTACAGTTCGTCCGCAGACAGGTACAAGTCCGCGCGGCTGAACTTGTCAATCTCCAATTGGTTCAAAAGCGTATTCGAACCGCCGTACTGCATGTCGATAGTGATGCCGAATTCCTGCTGATAACGTTCCGCCACCTGTTCTACCGGCGCGCGAAGGCCTGCTGCGCAATACAGGATCAGACGGTCTCCGGCTCCTTCACGTTGAGGGCCGCCCCATCGCAGCAGCATCGTCAATAAGATGACCGCCAACGTTCCCCCAAGAACGAACGTCCACAACGAATTGGCGCGGCCGTGTCGTTGTCTGGATTTCATGGTGTGATGATCCTTATCGGGAGGCAATGTCGCCGAAACGCTTGGTCAGGGGCCGATGGGGATGAAAACCGTTCGATTCAAAGTGAACGACCTACGGCTGCCTTTCCGTTTTGGTGCTCGTGCCATTTCGTCCCATTATTTCGGCACCATATCATTTAGTACTTCTTTTCAGGTCGTTTGTTTGGTGAGTGAAATTCTAGCCAGAATGGGTGCCGACGGCATCTAGTTTCCGGCAGACTTTGTACCAGTGTATGGCGGCAGACGGCATATCTCAAGTCTTGGTCGGCCCAATAAAGCATCGACGGGCAAAGGTTCGGCAATTTCCTCAAAACAGAATCCTCCGTTACATGTTCGCCAAATCGACCTTTGATCGACGGACCAAGTTGAACCATTTGCTGGTAAGTACCGAAAAGGTTCGAAGCGATGCGATAGGCGCATCGTGGTCCCCCAAGCGGGCTGTTCTGGTGGGATAACCTCCGTGGAACCGATGAAAAACCGAGTTTTCCTATCACGGGCGTTGCTGACCATCGCCGATCGCTTAGGCTTTCGTTCCGGCTTCGAAGATGCCCGGTTCGAGGGGGTGTCGGGCTTTGTAGTCAGCTTTCTGTTCCACCTGATGTTGTTGTTGACTTTAGGGTACTTCGTCCTTTTGGCAGATCGCGAACCTGGCGGAGTGGTGATTGTAGTGACCGAGTCGCATCACGAGCCCCCCCTGGCTGTGCTGACCGGCGACACGGCGGTCATCGAACCTTTGGTTGGCCCGCAGGATGATCGGCTGGGCAGCACGGAACCGACGGCCATCGCGCCGACGGCACCCGAGATCGTGCTGAACCCGATCCCGAGTTCCCTGGAATCGTCGCTTGATGCCCAGCAACGGCCGAGACGTTTTCACCCGCGGGATCTGTTGATGGTGACGGGCAGCCAGTTGCGAGGCGGTGGTTTGGAGGGGCGCGATCCCGAATCGCGAGCCCATCTGGTTCGCAGCCGAGGTGGCACGGCCGACAGCCAAGACGCGATGGCACGAGGGTTGGCATGGTTGGCGGCTCATCAAAGGCCCGACGGCAGTTGGCGATTCGATCATCGGGGCGGAGCCTGCGGCAACGCGTGCGGCAATCCGGGCTCGGTGGCTTCGACGACCGGTTCCACAGGGCTCGTCTTGCTGCCCTTCCTGGGCGCCGGTCATACGACCGACGATAGCGAGTATTTCAGGGTGGTTGAACGAGGTCTGTACTATCTGACCAGCCGCATGATCATGGGACGGCACGGAGGCGATCTGCAAGAGGGTACGATGTACGCCCAAGGGATCGCCGCCATCGCGCTGTGCGAAGCCTACGCGATGATGCAAGACGAATCGTTGCGCGGGCCGGCCCAGGCGGCCATCGATTTCATCGCCAACGTCCAGCACGATCAGGGCGGTTGGCGGTATTACCCCGGCCAACCCGGGGATACAACCGTGTTCGGCTGGCAGATCATGGCGTTGCGCAGCGCCCAATTGGCCGGTCTTCAAGTGCCCGATCCGGTGCTGGTACGCGCCGAAAAATTCCTGGATTCCGTGCAGGACCAACAAGGGGCTACCTATGGCTACATGACGCCGGGACGCCAGCCATCACCGACGGCGATCGGGCTGCTGTCGCGTATGTACTATGGCTGGAAGCAGGACGATCCTCGTTTGGCAATCGGCGTGCAGTACCTGAAAAACCTGGGCCCGTCACGGACGGACATGTATTTCAACTACTACGCTCACCAGGTGATGCACCATTACGAAGGGCCGGGCTGGGAAGCGTGGAACCGCGAACTGCGCGACCGGCTGATCGCCACCCAGTCACGCCGAGGACACGAGCACGGAAGCTGGTACTTCAACGACCAGCATGCCGAAGCGGGCGGGCGATTATACACCACCGCCATGTGCGTGATGATCCTGCAGGTCTATTACCGCTACATGCCGCTGTACGGACGCGCGGCCGTCGACGACGGTCTGTAAGCGGGTCTCAAAAGATCTAACGGGACGAGCGGACGAGAATGACGGCAGCCAAGCTGGCCCAAAAATAGAGTAATGTCATCAGTCGCTCATGCGCAAAGGGGAGGATCAGGTTCCGGTCACCAGATCACCATTGTAGGTCGAATCAACCTGTACGCAACAAGGCCACGAGAAAAAAACTTGACCATCGCCTTTCCATGTGCTTATCGTGGCGAGAAGTCGCAGCCATTGCGGATCAGGCAGCTTGAGCCGGGCGAATCGGGGGGCGATTTACTACCGAGAGCGACGGTTGAGGTTGATCGATTGTCCCGATTGGGAACGTAAAATCATCGACGGGTGACATTGGGGATGGAATGGCCGTCGCCGATCGGGTCGCGTACGGCGATCTCGACGTCGTCCAGAAACACCTCGCCCACCCCGGTCAACGCAAAGGTCAGGGATACGGGACCATCGTGGACGGCGGCACGATAGGCGATAAACGGTTCCCAACCATCGGTGGCGTAATGGCGCAAGGCCAAAGGAGCCCCGGTGATCGAATCGTATATCATGAGTCCGTCCGGACTGCCGTCGATCGGCCGAGGGATGCGGACCCAACCGTGCCAGCGGACAAGTTGCCCCCGACGCGCGGACACCGGCGCCGATACGATCCGTAGCGGCGGCGTTTCCAGGGCGACGGGCGGATCGCCATCACCCGTCGGCGTCACGACCATGCGCAACGAGGAATTGCCTCGGTGCGGCGACAGGCCGCTCAGTTCCACTGCCGTCGTCACGTTGCGGACTTCGCTGGCCAGGTTCTGCCACCCGCTCTGCGACAGATACGCCAGGTTTTCGAAATCACCCGCGGGCAACAGGTTTCCGCTCCAATTCGGTGCGGCTTGCAGACGGCGAGCCAGTTCCCAATGCAGCGGCAACGCCGCCAAAGTCGTGCAGTAGGGGCTGGCAGCCGGGCAAGCAAAGCTGCTGGCGGCGGTCTCCCAATTCCTGCGCCGGATGTGGGCCAGTCCCTCCAAAGATTTCTCCGCGAATTGGAAAGCTGCCGCGTAATCCTGCGCCTCCAGCAGGTGCTGACTGTGTTGCAAGTGGGATCGGATCTGGCGGAATCGAGGCTCGTCGGCCGACGATGCGATCGGACCAGCCTGTTGGCGATGAACCCTCTCGACCAGATCGATCTGGCTGATCGCCGTATCTCGCATCAGCTTGGCCAATTCGGCTCGCGATCCGGCCAAGGATCGTGTCAGGTGGTTCAGCACCAAAGGATCTTGCGCGATGGCAACCAGGTTCACCAGATTCACTTCGTCCAACGTCAACCGGATGCCCCCAGCGACGCGGCGCGAGCTGATCGTCCGCAATCCTCCGGGCGTCAAACGGTAGATCTGCGGCGAACTGGCGGGGCTGGGCACCACCATCGTCAGAGGCGCTGGAGCGGAAGGACCGCGCGTGTATTGGTGGTAAGGATCCTGGCTCAGGATCAGCAGCAGTTGCGCTCGTTCGGTCTGCATCACACTGACGTGTACATCGCTGCGGCCGACGTCGACGTCGGCCAATCGCGTGCCGGCGACCAGCCACGGAGCGATGGTCTGCAACTCCAGATTCAATTGCTTCAACATGCGGACGCGTGCCAGCGTATCCTCGTCGGTCCGATCCAACGGAGATCGCGACTGAAAGATCAATCCCCGCGCTCCGCTGGCCAACGCCGTGTACGTCACAAGACGAATCTGTTCCGGTTCGCTTGACATCGACAGCGGCGACCCCAGGCCCATGGCCGACCACTGGTCCATCAAGGCGGCGGGCGGTTCGGTCGCGATCGCCGTCCATACGGGAGTTCCCGGACGAGCCAGCGTGGGACGTTCGCGCAGTTGACGTGCCTGCTTGGGCAGCGAAAGACTGGTGCCCAACGGTGATGCGTGAAGGACCAGAAAGCTGGCCAGACGGCTGTAGCTCCACATTCTCTGGTCCACACCCGCGATCGTGATCCGACCGGATCTCACGTCCGCTTGACGGACGGCTTCGACGCGCTGCCGAGTCAGTTCCAAGTGGGCTTCGCCCAATCGGCTGCCCAGGTCCCAAGCCATCACCCAGTCGTGAGCGTTGGTGATCTCAAGATCGTTCGGCGGTGGGGCGATCAGCCAGATCCCCAAGCGGTCCGCCTCGCGCAATTGGACCGGGGTCGGCGCCGCCGCCAACTTGACCGCGTTGAAACCCAGCGATTGCAGCCACTCCAACGATTCGCCGTTGGATTCGATCACGCGCGGAAACAAAGGAACGCCGCCTGCCGTCAGCACCGACCCGTTCAACTCGACCTGGGAGCTGCCGGGCGCCCGAAGCGGCGTCGAACTGCCCGTGCCCGGTGCGCTCGTGGACGACTCCAAGTCGTTGCCCTCGGAGACCGCGTCGGGAGACGCGGCCGGTACCATGCCGCGAATCTCCAAGTCGTCGATCCACAGTCGCGTTTCCCCCACCCCTCCGTAGGCGTTCAGGACGATCAGATCGACGTAGGCTTCGCGAGGATCGATGTCCGCGCCGAATTGCGAACGCAGCGCGCGTACCTGGCGCTGCAGAATCTGGTCCGGGCGCCGAATGCCCAACTGCTGCCACGACCCGACCCGGTCGTAGATGTCCCCTCGCAACAGCGTGGTGATCGGCGTTCCCGTTCGAGGGTCGTTCGTCCTCGGCAACACGACGCGAGCCATCAACTGAATACCGGGCTGATCCGCCAACACCCAGAGACTGGGGGCCCATTCGGCGATCAGACGCGCATGACGGATGGAATAGGCCAAGTAGACGTACGTGCCGCGCCCGGATCGAATCGTCAAGTGCTCGCTCGCTTGGCCGGAATGGGCGACGCGAAAATCGCGTTGATGTTCTTCGATTCGCACCGGGCAATCCGCGTCGATCAACTGCCAACTGACCTCGGGCGACTCGAACGAATCGCGGAAGTCGCCCAATACCGAAGCGACGATCCCCAACCAACAGCAGGCGAACAGCAGCGACCTGTTAATCGAGAAGACCATCGGCAAGCGGACTCGCAGCCCTGCACGGATTTCGATAAGTGACATGGCAGGGCCACACCGCCACCGCCCAAAAAAAGGAAGGTCAATCCCACGAAACCAATCGACGTAAACCGTGCTTGTATCAGCATTTGCGAAACGCGAATAGATCGATGTGACGATTTTTCGCTCCGCCCGCTCCGCCTCGCCTGCCTACGTCGATTCCCGAAAACATTGGCAGCCATGGACTTACGACCTGCAACCGATCCCGTCACCCGGACCGTCGTCCCCATGCATGCAACGATGGCAGCTAGCGTGAACCGGACGTCAAGCGTGCCAGTCCCTGGGGTTGGCGAATCACGATCAACCTTCGCTACGCGACGGGTTGTCATGCTTCTTCTGTGTCCTGCCATCCTGCTCGATTGCTAAACGATTCGTAACTGAACTCGGAGACATGATCGAATTCTTCCCCCGTCTTTCGTTCAAACGCCGTGGGGCCAACCGTCAGCAAGGATTCAAATTCCGAATCCTTGGGCATGTTCGTGGGGTCAGCAAGGACAGCTTCGTAGACGTTCGGACCAATTGGCAACGACGACGCAGCGCGCGTAAAGGAACCAATCGGCAACCCGCCAGAACACGTCTTCCGTCATGGTCATGGATGCCCAATCAGGTTTTTCGTATTCGGGAGCGACCCCCTCGACGTATCCATGAACGCTGTCCCTACGGCTGATCCGGCAGCGCGGCAGCAAACGCCGCGCTGAGCCCAATTGCCAGCGTGAGCAAGACCGAAAACAAACAACCGCCCGCGAACAGCATTCCAGTGATGTATCGCGAGCGGACGAAACCGGCCAACCTTCGCGGCATCAGCCGGCCTTCCCACGCATCCACGAACCAATTCAGGTACATTTCGGTCACAGGCCCCAGCAGGTACATCGCATTGGCACAGATGCCGTAGACGACGATGCCGACGATGGCGTTCACCCATGTCAGCCCCGGCAACACGGGCAAAGTCACCAGTCCGGCCAGACCCACGATCACGTTGTAAAGCAAACGCAGGATCTCCCAACGCCTGGCGATCTGCTTCCAACCGACATCGACTGCTTCGCTCTGCGACGGCTGAACGGTGCTCACCTGCTGCGGCGACCGGTACGGATTGTTATGGGACGCAGTCACAGTTGCATCTCGGTCAGGAGTTCGTAGCATGTCGGCCCATCACACGCTCCGCCAGATCCTTGTCGATGGCCTGGACAAGCTGAGCCAACGTTTCGGGAGGCTGGCAAGAATATATGGTGGCAAGAATATTTTTTTCAAGAGCACAGGGAGAAGATCAATAAGGGAAGAAATCCTGGAAGACTCGGTAGCGAGCAACAGCCGTACATCGTTCCCCGCCAGTATTCTTGCCAAAAAATGTTCTTGCCCTTCTCCCCCCGGGGCCCGTTGAGCGGCTTGCGGCCGGACTGCCGGCTCGGATAGAATAGCGGGCCGGATCACCACAATGGGGACTGACTGGGAGTATTCACGGTGGCGGAATATGGGATTCGGTTGTTGCATCTGTCCGACTTGCATCTGGGCAAAGCGGGCGCTGACGAGGCGTGGCGGAGTCGCCGGGTTTTGGGCGACGCTTGGCTGGAACACCTGGAGGCGATCCGAGCCGATGGCCGCCTCAGGATCCTCGACGAACGATAGGCACGAGAAATTACCCATTTTATGCGGCTACACCTTAACGTCCTCCATCTGTAAGGCTGGCCCATACGCTGCTTGGTCATCCGGGACCGCTCAACCCGCTTGACGCCACGGATTGGAGCCATTTTAATTCATTTTTCGGATCGCTCATGCTGCTAGGACGTGTCTCCCTGCAAGCGGTGGCGATTGCGTCGCTGGATGTTTTTTCGATCCGGATTCCTGGAGGCTTGATTGAGCATGGGCGAGAAATCGCCGGCGACTTGGCAGAAGTCTGCGGGATCATTCTGGAGACGTTGCTGACCGTCAAACGAATCAACCACGCGCTGATTCTGGTGGATGACATCGACCTGTTGGAAACCTATCAATCCCCGACCCGGAACGCGCGGCAGCAGCGGTCGATTTTGGGGCAAGCTTTGGATCAACTTCACGGTACGGTCGGTGTGGACGTCGTGATGACGGCGCGCAGTTGGTACGTCCATTCCCGAAAAGACCTGCAGACGCTCGTCGATTTGGGAATGTCCGCTCCGATGCAACCCGCCGACTTGGTCGACATCCACCAGCGGCGGGTGAAGGTCAAGGGGCGCGGCGGGGGAGCCTTCCTGACCGAGGAAGCTCTTTTCGAGGCGGCGGGCGACGCAGAAGGCCTGCCTGGCGTGTTCCTGCAACACCTCGATACGGCGTTCTATCAGTACCTGAATGAAGACGAACCCGGTCTGAGGGGTTATGATTGGTATTTGGGGGGGTCTTCCGACAACGCATCGAACACTTCCGGCAGCGTTGCGGTGCGGCGTTGGGAGTCATCCGGCGAGCGATTCGCGACGGCCATTTGGCGGTCGACGTGGCCGACCAGAACCTGTTCCTTGGCACGGAGCTGAATAACGAATTCGTCTACCAGAGCTACTGGAACGAGCACGGCTATTTCGTGTCGGGTTTGATGAGGAAACTGATTACGTTGGATGGTTTGGAAGTCTGAACGTCATGTCTCAAGTCTTCGATACAAGCATCACCGATACTCTGCCGATAACGGGTTCGGCGCGTCTGATGCTGGACGTCGGCGCCCCGCGGGTCGCGGCGCGCGCGGAGCAAGTTAAGGACGCCTTCCGGGAACTACGGAAGGCTTCGCCCGGTGAGATCTTGCACCGTTTGGCGGGCATTCCGGGGCTGGAGGCGTTGGCAGTCCTAGGCCGTCTTCCACAGCAGCAGCGCGAACGGGTCATTCGGGAATTGCCGCTGGAGGATTCGGACCGGGCTAAGTTGGTGGATCTAGCACAGGCGATCGGCGAACCGGAAGACACGAATTCATGGGCCGCGGCCTTGTCGACCATGTACCCCGATTCCACCGGAGGCGACCAACAGGCAGGTATTCAGCCGGCAGGCGATCAGCAGGCCGAGCCCGTCGACGACGAACCGCTCTCGCACCTTGAGTTGGAAGAACTGGCGGCGACTGTGGCCACTTGGTCGCCGCCTGATCGCGCGCGGCGGGCACTGTTTACGCTGTTACCCCCCTGCGTGCAGCATGGTTCACCTTTCCCGCTGGAATTCTGGACCCGAGCGGCCAGGCGGCTTCGGGATTCATGGACGCCGCATGAAGGCGCTTACGTCATCCTCTTGGCGCGCATGATCCACCGACTCGGCGATCCGGAAACGGCGCTCGATCTACTCCAGGCGGCAAAAGGCAAGGTGACTCAACCAGCACAATCGGCAGCCATCGCGAGCAGTACCGCGGACATTTTGGCGGCGCGGGGCGAGTTGGACGAGGCCTTGCGGATTCGGCGGGAGGAAGAGCTGCCGGTGTACGAGCGGCTGGGGGCGGTGCGGGAGCGGGCCATCACCTGGAGTCAGATCGCGCACGTTTTGGCGGCGCGGGGCGAGTTGGACGAGGCCTTGCGGATCTATCGGGAGGAATCGCTGCCGGTGTACGAGCGGCTGGGGGACGTGCGTTCCATATTGGTGGGACGCGGAAACATCGCGATGCTGTTGCTGCAACGTGGCGCACCGGGCGACCGCGACGAGGCGGGACGGTTGCTGAGGCTGGCGCTGGAAGCCGCCGAGCGATTGAGATTGCCCGAGACTGACCAGATCCGCCAGATTCTGACGGATGCCGGGTTTTCGGACCAGGCTTGAGTCGCCAAGGATCATTCCCCTGTCCGCAATTTCCTTGCCCAAAGGCCGGGCTCAGGGGACAATCAGCTTGGAAACCGTCCTGACGAAATGTGCATTCTTTCGGGTGCTTAGTCATGTTGAAATCTCGCGGTGCGCGATGGAAACGTGCGCGCGAGATTTCGAATCGTGCGCGCGCGATTAAGTGTCGTCATGCCAGCGTGTAGGACGCTGTTCGCCCTTTCCCCTGCGGCACTAACTTCTTATCCTCCACAAGCTTCTTCAAGAGGCGCCCGGCCTGCCCTTCCCCGATTTGACACAAAGCTGCGGCATCCCTCCGAGTAATGCGGCCGTGCGTGCGTACAAACTGCAACACCATCTGTTCCTGCTGGATCGGATCGAACCCAGCCTGGCGAACGTAAGCGGCCGTTTCGCCCATGAGTTGGTAGATCTTGGGACTCAACGTGTACGTCCGCCCCTTCCTGGCCCCGTGAGCCTGGACCAGTCCCGCCTCGACGAGGCGTTCGAGCACTTGCCGGGCCGCGTCCTCATTCCGCTGGATCTGCCGCGCCAATCGTGTGGTGTCCGCTCGACGTTCTTGCCGGAGTGCGTCGGCCAGCAGAGGATTGCGCGGACGCGGGGCCCAGGGGACGCCTAGCTTGGAAGCGGTCCTCACGAGTAGACGAAACGCGCATTTTTTGGGGGCAGATACTCAATGTGCGGCGGTCGTCAAGCAGTGTGTTCGGCACAGCCTCCGCGGAACCAGTACATCCGGGTCGGTCGGGTTCGCGAGGGCGTGGCTGCGTACCCCCGTTGTCCCCCACAGTGTCAGGAAGTCAACCAGTCCTGCAGCCGAAGACCTGGGATGTTCTCGAAGTCCCTCGTATTGTGCGTAACCAGGGTCAGGTCATTGACCAAGGCCACGGAAGCGATCATCAAGTCCACCGGACTGACGGTGATTTGAATCGATGCGACAGGCCCGCGGGGCGGCGGAGATGGGCCGAGACGATATTCGTATCCAGCAGGAAGCTCATTCTTGCACCTCTCGCCAGCTTGCCGCATGGCGCGCGTGCTGGATCTGCGCCAAAAGGCGGTCGTCTTGGGGAGAATCATCCGGAAGCGGGCCTGCCGATTGCCGGATGCCCTCGCCTCGCATCTTCGCGCCGGCCACGGACGGGATTGCCCGTACAGTCACTTGCACTTCCTGACCGTCCGAGATTTCCGGATCCTGATCCAGTTCGATCGTTCTGCCATGGGCTTTGCCGCGTATCGTCTGGGGCATCTTCAACACTCCGCTGTTGTTGCGACTGAGAAATTTTCGCCTGCAATCCACCAAGTCCATTATGCCGGCCCCTCGAATCCAGGACAAGACCTAGGGGGACAGGTCGGTTCGGACGTACTCGGTGGCTCGTCCCTTGCCGCGTCGTTGCAGGAAGCCCAGTTCGAGCAATTCGGAAAGTTCTCGCTGCGCCTGCCTGGCGACGACACCGGTCATTTCGGCATAGTCGGAAGTCTTATAGGCTCCCCCCGGCTGGGCCGAGTCGAGGAACGTCTGTTGACGTTGCGAAAGCTGCACTTCGCCCTTCGGTTCCGGAGCCCGGTAGCTCGTCAACGACACCGTGCTGTGCTGGGTTGTCCACACAGGGGCTTGGCGCATTTTCGCGATATTTGGCGCATTTTAGGGATATTTGGCGCATTTTCGCGATATCGGGCTTCACGCGAGTCGATAACGCCTGCCCTTACCCCTCCCGACGGGGGAAAGTAATCCATTGTCCGTCATCTTCTTCAGTAGATACCACGCTCGCTTGCTATCAAGTGCAAGTAGAGTTCGACATTCCTCGTTGGTGATCGAACCCCTCTCTTTGATGAATGACAGCACTCGTGCTTCGTTAGAAGCCTGGAGTTGGTCTGCGGGTGATTCTTGGAAGGCACGCAGGGTGTAGTAGGTCCATCGGCGGGCGTTTTCCTGTTGGACAAGGCCGGACTGGGCGAGAGCCCGCAGTTCCCGGCCGGCAGTCAGGGCGTCGACCTGGTTCAGCCGCTGGTAGTCGCTATTGGTGATTTGGTCGTTGCACCGCAAATAGACCAACGCCAATCGCTGGCGGTCGTTCAGCGGCAACGTGGCGAATTGGTTCAGCCAACTCACTGCTTCGGGGCTCATCAGCGTAGACGGCCGCATGCCTAATCGATTCCCTCATCAGCCTGACTCTTCTTCTGATTCCCATGCCACTTTCGCTGGTGGCATGACCAGCCTGATGGATTGAATCATTTCTTGACAGTCTCGGACAAATTGAACGATATCACTTGGAGTCATCATCAGAAGGTCGGTAGGGTCAGTAATCAGCCGATCCGGGTGACCCAACACCGTGGCAATCGGATGCGCACAGGTATTCCTCACGCGCTCCGCACGGCTGAAGACTCTTTCAATTGGGGAATTGGTCTGATCAAGCAGGAGTTTTGCCTTCTGAATCATCGTCTTCTTGTCGATAAACGTAGTGTACTGCAAAATCTCTCGATGCAGGATTCGCCGCCATTCTCCCGCATCATCGTGTCCGTCGCCGATTTCGCCCCATGCCTTCTCCGCAGGCTTTTGGGCCTTCAGTTCGAACAGTTCACGCGCCTTGTCTCTCCTTGGTTCGGACAACGACTTCAGGGAGGCTGGGAACCATGTACAAAGATCGAGAGCGGCTGTTTCAAGATCGAATGTGAGCGCGATATAACACAAGAGCGCTCGTGGATGGAATAGGTGGGACGGAAACAGTATGCCGACCACCTTATCGTCACGAGTCACGTAGTACGGATCGGTCTTTTCTCGGGATAAGTCAATCGCGTCAAGAAGAGATAGATCACTGGGGATTGCATCGGTTTCACGAGGTGAGCACGAAGTCGCGTACGAGGCGACCATCGTCATTTTCCCAGTCCTCAGTAGAGAAATCGCAAAGATCCCAGACGCAACAATAGCCCATGATGCGGTCATTCTCGTAGACCAAATGCAAGTTGTCCGACCCGAATCCATAGGCGTTTGACTGTTCGTTCAGAAGTTGTCGTCTGACAGTGTAGGTTTTGTCCAGCCCCTGGAGATCGCGGCCGAGTTTGCCAACGAGTCTTTCGACTTTAAGCTCTTTTGCGAGTTCCTGGAAGAGTTGTTGTTCCGACATTCTGAAGGTCCTGTTTCTTACGGGCTGTTATGGGGCAAAGGACTGTGGTGGAATTCTTCGAAAGGTTGTCACCAGCGCGGTTGCGGCCATTGGGCGAATCGCGGGGACGGCAACTGCAACACGTCGCTTTGCAGCCGTGATCAGCGACGCCATCTTCCTGTCCGACATGGAGACGAACACAGCAGTGGTCATGGGGCAGGGTCCTCGGAGCGGGGCAAGTGGATGTGCGGGGGCCAGTTGGCGGGGTCCCATTGGGTGACGGGGAGGAAGTTGCCTTCGGGGTCGGTGGGTGGGCCGGGTGGTGGATCGAGGCGGGTTTGGTAGGGGCGACCGGTGCGGATCGACTCGGCCATCGCGTCGTAGATCTCCAAAATCACCCGCTTCGTCCGGTACTCGCCGTGAACCGCCTCGTCCTTCCGCCGGACGATGGGGAAAGTGTCCATGATGTAGTCCACGTCGTCTCGCCCGATCCCGTACAGGTGGAAGTAGGCAGCGTCCAGCTCGCACCGCATTACGAACCGCCGTGAATCGTCCCAGCGATACGGCGGCCCCCGGTAGCCGCAATCTGCCGCGAATCGTTCCAAGTCCCATGCCGTGTAGGTGAGTTCCAGAACGCGCGATCGAATCCAATGAAGACGTGGCCCGATACTCCACTGACATTCTGCTGAGTAAGCCTCGCGGCACAACAACGGCAACTGTTTCCAGATCCATAGATTAAGATGAACGCCTGGTGTCTTTTGACGAGCGACGAAGTCGAAAATCAGTGCGTTCAGATTCGCACACATTTTCACCGCGCCTGCGCATGAGAGTTCGTCGATGACCACGAGCGAATGGCCACATGGCCGTTCTGGAACTATAGCGGCAATGACGGTGCGTTCATTCGTGGCGTTGGTCACTTCGCGGTACACCAGAAACCAACTTCCTGTGAATCGCTCGCGGAATAGCTTGCCGGATACCCAGTAGCGTGGATGTGTCCATCGGCGTGCGTTTTCTAGATCATTGGCAAGATTCGGCTGAGGTTTTCCGGATGCTGCCTGTTCGACCGTGGCGAAGGACGCATATCGGTGATTGAATTGATGGATGAGTTTTGATTCGTACAGCGGGTAGAGGGGATCATCTTGAGTGATGATGCCGTACGAAGCATCGTGAAGTGGACCCCAATATTTGGACCAGGCGTTAAGATAGACGGAACGCTCTTTGACTGGTAGACTCAGCGTCAAACCCAGGTATCAATAGCGAAGGAAAAATCATGGTACGGAAACGCCGG
>SKKK01000107.1 GCA_007121535.1 Planctomycetaceae bacterium
CGAGTCTTGTTGGAACAGGAAGGTTCGGCGATCGAGGGATCGCCGGGGGTTCGATGGGGCGTGTTGGTCATCGCGATTTACCTCCAGGATGGTTATGACGAAATTGTCTTGTCGACGGCGCGCCGGTAGCCTTGGACGACGATGCGGTCCGGGTGAACATCGACCAGGGCATACGAGCTGTTCTCCGGCCCCGAGCCTTCGACCATGGCTCGAAGCGTGTAATAATGGATGCCTTCCAGTTCACGGTACGATCCGGAATGATGGTGTCCCTGAAATACGGCGAGCACTTTGCCGGAATCCTCCAAAACTCGACGCACCCGGGCCGCATTGTTCACAAAGATGTTGCCGGAACCATCCAGAAGCTGGTGGATGAACACGATCACCGGGTGCGGCGAATCATTCAATTGTGCCTCGATCCACTGAAGCTGCTGGGTGGTGATATTGGCATCGGTCCAATGGAAGTCGCCCCGCTCGTAAGGCTGGCCATCGCTACGGAAACAGGCGTCCAGTACCAGAAATCGCCGCCCGCCGCGATCGAATGCGTAATACGAATGCTCCGGGGCGATGCCCGTATTCTCGATCCGGCTGAGCACCTGCGGCTTGGACAGCGCATCCATGTTGTGGTTACCCAGCACGTGGTAGCGTGGTCCGGCAAATCGAGCGAACTGGGCTTCGATCTCGCTCAAATACCGCAGGGCGTCCTCTTCCGCCGGTTTTCGCGCTCCGTCGTTGAAGTCGCCCAGCTCGACCAGGAACTGGGCGCCTTGCTGATTCATGCTGTCCACGCATTCGCGCATCTTGGTCAGCGATTCGCGGTAATGGCGATTGCCGGACGTTTCGTAATCCGCGTAGTGGGCATCGGTGACCATTCCGAAACGCAGCACGCGCTGCTCGGCGGTTGCCGCCTGGCGAGGCAGCGCCAAGACGGTCAGCGAAGTCATGACGAATTTTCGACGGTTGGTCATGGGCATGGGCATGTTCCTTGTGGGCTTCAGTCGCTTGTCCGATCGCCGCCTCACTTGGGCAGGATCGCAATGGCCTCCATTTCGCAAAGCAGTTCCGGGCGGCAGACGCCCGCTTCGACCAGGGTGTTCGGGACGTGACGGATTCCCCACTGGTGCAACAACTGTTGGCACAGTTCGTAATCTTGGGCATCCTTCAAGAACGTGGCGACCTGAGTCACATCTTCGAACGATGCCCCTTGATGCTGCAACAATTCGCGGACGTTCAGCAGCATGCGTTCCAGTTGCTTCTTGCTATCGCCCACGTGCACCGTCTGACCCGATTCATCGATACTGGCTGTTCCCGAGACATGCAGGACCGTCTTTTCGGGCAGATCGATCCTCATGCCGCGAGAGAACGACGAACCGTACTCGTCGGCTTCGTTCAGCGTCGGGGTATGCATCACCTGAATCGCGACGTCTTCGGTATCCAGCAGCGCGTACAGATCGATGCCGCACAACGCTTGATCCGGCCACAACCCGGCCTGGATTCCGGTGCTGGCGGGCAACCGCGTGACACCTTGTTCGGCGAAAAAGGCATTCCGAGACCGATTGAATTCCGCGTAGTCGTCATCGATTTCTTTCAGATAGCACCAGGTTCGCAGCACCTCGGTGAACTTGATCCCGAACGGCTCCAGCAGTCTGGCCGCATTGGCGAACATGCGGTCGCTCTGTTCCCGAAACCCGCTGCTTCGGGGCTCGCTACGATCGACGCCCTGGATATCGGCGATGTACAGATGGCGGCGTCCACCGATCGTGACCAATTTGATGGTGGCCCGCGTTTCGGGATCGACGCGGGTTTCGATCGTGACCGACTCGGGTCGTTTGGGCGCCACCGCGTAGACTTGCACTTCGACCTTTTGCGGTTGATGGCACGGCGGCTGGCGGATGCAGGTCAGTGCAGGTAGATCGCTTGCGGCCACATCTCCCAGTTCATAAGCTTCCTGGCGGACTCGACGCAACGTTTCCCAGTCACGAGTAAAATCGGCGAAGAAGGCTCGCTCCAGGACCACGTCCTTCCAATCCCCGCCGCCTTGACCGAGCAAACGCGGCAAGCAGTTGTAAAACCGCCGCACCTGCGCTTCGAAATCCAGTGCAGCCGCTTCGCCTCGCAACGGCGCGCACCGTACGAAGATCTCGGTCGAATCGTTCGTTTCGACCGCCACGACCTCGCCGCTGCATGTCTCTTTGTCACAGGGCGAGACAATCCGCAGATCGGGGCGGCCTGACGAAGGCATCACCTGGCTCATGTTCCCTCACACTTCTAGGGACTTAGTCAAAAAAAACTTGTCGGTTATCGTTGTGTCGTTTGGTGAGAGGCACGGCGTTAGCCGCCGACGTTGGCCGCAAACGGCGGCTAGCGCGGTGCCGCTCATGGGACCGGTGGCTCACGGGACCGGCGGCTAGCGCCGTGCCGCTCACGGGACCGGTGGCTAACGCCGTGCCGCTCACGGGACCGGTGGCTAGCGCCGTGCCGCTCACTCACCGGTTCGCCGATCTCCAGCAGTCTAAACGAGCTTCCGGCGAATTGCAACCTTCGCAAATGACAGATGATGGGGCACGGTCGCGACGGCTACTTTCCATAGACGGGCGGCTGCCAATCTTTCGGCAGTTTGCCCTGAGGCCGCACGCCCACGGAACCCACGGGGATCGGGTGGTCTTCGGCTTGCAGCAGCGGCAGGTCGTCGGGCAGGTGCTTTATACGGATATCCTTGAATTGGACGGTCATGGCCGGTCCGGTGTGAACCTGCATGGCCAGCACGCCTTCCAGCGATCGGCCCGTTTCGTCGAAGTCGATCAGGTCGGCCGTTTGGTGTCCGTTGATCCAATGCCGATGATGGTTGCCTTCCACCAACACCCGAAATTCGTGCCACTGATCGGGCGGGAACTCCCGGACCGGCATGCGCCCGACGATCCAAGATTTACCCTCGGGATCGACAATCACGCGTTCGCCGGTGTGCGCCAGAATGTGACGTCTCCTTTCTTCGTACAGCATGCCGTTGTACTTCGGGTTGTCGGCGACGATGTCGCATTGATAGCCCGTCACCACGTCCAGTCCCAGATCGGGCCGCGGGATGCCCCGGTATTGCAGCCCGCTGTTGCCGCCGCCGCTGATCTTGACCCGGACGCGCAGATCGAAGTTGCGGATCGTTGCGCCTTTCCAACTGATGAAACGATTCATCGTCAACGAACCGTCGGTCCGGCCGGTAATCGCACCGTCTTCGACCGACCAAAATTGCGGATCGCCATCCCAGCCGTTCAGATTCTTGCCGTTGAACAGATTCATAAACCCGTCGGGGCCGGGCCGGATGGTCACTGTCGCCGCTGCGACGGGATGAGGCACGGTGGACGCCTGGAATTTGCCACGCAACGGCGGCAGAGGGCCACCCAGTTCGGCGACGACCGCCGTGGTTCGCTGCCGCATCGCTTGCAGCGTGGCGGCGTGAGCCGGATCGTCGGCCAGATTGACCAGTTCATCCGGATCGTTCTGCAAGTCGTGCAGGAATTCGAGGTCGTGATCGAAGTAGCGGGCATATTTGAAGCGTTCGTTGCGCAGACCTTCCCAAGCCGGGATGCGGTGCCGCACCGCAAAGTGCTCGTGAAAGGTTTCGGTGGGCCAATCATCGGGCGTTTGACCGACGACGATCGGTTTCAGACTGCGGCCCTGGTACTGCTCGGGGATTGGCACACCGGCCCAATCCAGGAAGGTGGACGGGAAATCCACATTCAATGCGAACGCTTCGGTGACCTTTCCTTGCTCGGATGGCGGCACGCGCGGATCGGTGATGATCAGCGGGACGCGGAGCGATTCGTCGAAGTGCGACCACTTGCCCGCCAAGCCGCGGTTGCCCATGTGAAAACCGTTGTCGGCCGAATACACGATGATCGTGTTGTCCGCCAACCCGGCTTCTTCCAGGGCTTGCATGAAGCGGCCGATCGCCGCGTCGATGCCGCTGACCATCCGCAGATAGGCCCGCATGTTCGTCTGGTATTTCCAGTCGGTATTCCATCGCCAGAAGAAACGCTCGCGGGTGATGCTGGTCTGGAACGGTTCCGGCAACGCCTCGAAGATGGCCGGGTCGTTCAGGCGCGGCAACGGCATGGGAACGTCTTCATACATGCCGTCGGCGCTCTGCGGCCAGGCGAAATGCAGACCCGGCCGCCGATCGCCGTCTTCCGCGTGACACGCATTGAACCAAAGATGGAGCGCGAACGGCTGATCCTTCGGTTGCTGCCGTACGAAATCGATCCCGCGGTCTACGATCAGATCCGTCTCGTGAATCAAGTTGCCATCCGGTTGCGGCTTGAAAAAGGGGTTGCGGAAGATGTTCTCGAATTCGTCGAAATGATCGGCCGGTCGGTAGCCCTTGGGCATCCTTGCGTGCCATTTGCCGTAGAAGCCGGTGCGGTAACCGTGATCGCGAAGCAAATCGGAATACAGGGTCTCTGCCACGTCGGCTCGCGTCAGGTCCGGGTCTTCCGGCGTTCCGTAGCTGCGGCCTGTCAGACCGGTCAGGATACTGGTGCGGCTGACCCAGCAGATCGACTGGCTGACGAACGCGTTCTCGAATCGAGTCCCCCGTGCCGCCAGGGCATCGAGATTCGGCGTCTGGACGACCGGATGATCGGCACAACCCAGCGTGTCGGACGACTGGTCGTCCGTAAAAAAGAACACGATGTTGGGACGTTCTGCAGTCCACCCCGCCGGGATCGCCAAGACCAGCGAGCAGAAAAAGGCAATGAATCGGATGGCAGTCACGACGGGTTCTCCTTGCAAAATCGGCAATTTCTCAAGCACATGACTCGATTCTAACGCACCCGCGCAACCATGGAAACCGAACGTCAACGCCTTTCATTCACCGTCGTTGAATCGACCTGTCCGCTGAAGTACACTTGTACGGCGCCGACCAGACCACTTGGATACCGATTTCCAGCATCGAATTACGGCGCCTAGAAGGTTTCCTTTCATGCCTATCGATACGAATTGTCCCAGTTGTGGCAGGTTGTTGCGAGTTGGCGACGAGCATGCCGGTCGCCAGGCTCGTTGCCCGATGTGCAACACGATTTACGTGATTCCCGAGCACGCTGCCGCGACCGTCGAATCATCCGCCGCCGCCCAGCCGCCCCCGAAGAGAAATCCGTTCGCCGACCGGGACGACGAACCGCCGTGGGCGAAGGCGGCAACGGGCTCATTTGCACCAGGAATGGGCAACCATTATACTCCACATCGTGGTGTATTGATCCTAGTACTCGGGGTCCTTGGCTGGGCATTCGGGTGTTTTCTGCTGGGAGCCTTCGCCTGGGTGATGGGTAATGCGGATTTGCGGGAAATGGACCAGGGACGAATGGACCCGGCCGGACGCGGTTTGACTCAGGCCGGTCGCATCCTCGGAATGATCCAGACGTTGCTGACTCTACTGGGACTTTTGATTGGATTGACGGTGTTAATTTTTGTAGCGTTGATGGCGGCGTGAAATCGGTGCATCCATGATCGAGTCGAACGGAAACGGGGTGTTGCAGTCCAGTGTCCTGGTCCTGAACCGTTCGTATCTAGCCGTTCGGGTGGTGAGTGTGCGGCGGGCGTTCGTCATGTTGTATCGAGCGGCGGCCGAAGTGATTCACATCGACAATGGCACCTACGCCAATTTTGATTTCGATTCCTGGTGTCAGTGGAGCATGTTTGTCCGGGACAATCCGCCTGAGAATGGTGACCGAGAGCAGATCGATTGGGTTCGGACCGTCCATTTGCATATCCAAATACCGCGGGTCATCCGCTTGTTGCAGTTCGACCGGCTGCCCAGGCAACAGGTGCGGCTGAACCGAAAGAACGTGTTCGCTCGCGACGCTCACTGCTGCCAATACTGCGGCCAGAGTTTTCCGCCGCATCTGCTGAGCTTCGATCACGTGGTTCCGCGCAGCCGAGGGGGTGCGACCGAGTGGGACAACGTGGTCACCTGTTGCTTGACCTGCAATTCTCGGAAGGGCGATCGCATGCCGGCCGAGGCCGGTATGGAATTGCGCCGCCATCCGCGTCGCCCCGCATCTCATCCCCTATTGCACGTCAAGCTGGGCAACCCGCGCTATCACGTCTGGCGTCCGTTTCTGAGCCAATCCGGATCGACGATCGACGTGGGATGAGCGGGGCTGCGTTGACAAGTGACCACGAAGGTTCGTAGAATTCCAGCTTTCAGACTTGGCAACCGGGAAAGGTCGTGAGGGGGAATGAGCAAGGCGACGTACAAGGACGCGGGGGTGGATCTGGAGGTCTACGCCCAGTCGATGGCTCGGCTGCCAAAGCTGATGCACCGTACGTTCTCGCCTCGTACCATGAAGCTGGATGGCGGTTTCGCCGGTCTGTTTCGCTTGGATTTCGACAGTCCTTTGTTCGCGCGGCGCTATGAGGATCCGGTCCTGGTTTCGTGCACGGACGGTGTGGGCACCAAGCTGAAGGTGGCACAACGATGTGGTCGGCACGACACGGTGGGCATCGATTTGGTGGCGATGAGCGTCAACGACGCGATCTGCTGTGGTGCCGAGCCTCTGTTCTTCTTGGATTATGTCGCCATGTCCCACGACGATCCGCCGCTGCTGGAGCAGATTGTCCGCGGAATCAGCGACGGTTGTCTCGCCGCGGATTGCGATCTGCTGGGCGGCGAAACGGCGATCATGCCAGACCTTTACCAACGGGGTGATTACGATCTGGCGGGGTTCTGCGTCGGCGTTGTAGAACGCAAGAACCTGATCGATGGTCGGGCCATCACCGCAGGGGACACGCTGATTGGGCTGGCATCCAGCGGTTTGCATTCCAACGGGTACAGCCTGGCGCGGAAGGTTGCTTTCGACCTGGCCAGCCTGACCGTGGATCAGCTCGTCGAAGAACTGGGCCAAACGGTGGGCCAGGCTTTGCTGGCGCCGACTCGGATCTACGTACAACCGCTTCGCCAGGTGCTCAGTTACTACAAGGTCAAAACGGTCGTCCACGGGATCGCGCACATCACCGGCGGAGGATTGCGAGAGAACGTCGAGCGGATTCTGCCACCGGGACTGCGAATCGAGATCGACCGTCAAGCATGGCCGATTCCGCCCGTGTTTTCGTGGTTGCAGCGTCTGGGCGAGATCGAAGATGACGAGATGGCTCGTGTCTTTAACATGGGCGTTGGCATGGTGCTGGTGGTCAGCTCGTACTACGCCGAAGCGATTCAGCGGACTCTTCGCACCGCCGACGTGGACAACTGGCAGATCGGCACGGTGGTGAGCGGCTGAAACACGGATTCGTCAGGCGTGACGAAATTTGGCGCCGTCGACGTTCCATGATAAGATGCTAGTAGGTTTCGATCGTACGATGGCCGGTGGTAACCAACGTTTCGTTTCTCTTTGAAAGTGGGGGCTAGTCATGAAGGGTTTTTCCGCCAAGGCGTTCTTCAAGCGGAACAGTTTGCTGTGCAGTTCTCTGGCCGTGACGCCCATGCTGCTGGTGATTCTGGGCCTGATGGCTTGCGTGAACCATCCCGTCGGGGATCCGGAACGCAGTCGGGTTTCTCCCGAGTTTTCGGGGATGTGGCTTGGGGAGGACTCCCAAGGCCTGAGGACATTGCTGATGCTTCGCCCGTACGACCAGCGGACCTATTTGGCGGGCGTTTTTACTTACTATGAGGTAAGTGGTCGCGTGAGGTCGGACCAGGAACTCGATGGCAAAGCGTGGCTGACGACGCTGGGAGATGCCACGTACATCACGCTCGAGCCGCTGGTCTGGGCTCATTTCGCCGGTCTGACCGACAAGCCGCCTTACCTGGTCGGCCAGATCCAGCGCGTCGAGGACACGCTGCAACTGCGGATGGTGGACGGTGGACGGGCGCTGGTGAAAGACGCAGCGGATCGAGCGCAGCTCGAGGCGATTCTTCGAGAGCACGGGGACTCGGATTCCGTATTTGCGGACGAGTTGCTGAAGTTCCGTCGCGTTGACGATCCGTCTGACATTGAGCCGGTGCTGAGAGCCGTTCGCCCGAAGGATTTTCCGGGAAGCTGACCTTGCATCCACGTTGGCTCGAGCACCCGCAGATCACCAGTTACGGTGTCATGCTGGCGGGTGCGTGGTTGGTCGGTTGGTTCTTGGCGCGACGGCGTGCACCGGCTGTGGGCGTTCCCGTCTGGGTGATCGACGGGTTGATGCCCCTGCTGATCCTGGGCATGCTGGGCGGGTCGCGCGCGGCGGGATTTGTCGCACAGCAGTGGACGCCTGCTGTCTCGAACGATTACCTGCTGCTGGGCGGGATCGCTGTCGTTGTCTTGCTGGTCGTCGTCGTTTCGGCCCGGACGGGCACTGCATTGGGCCGCTTGGGCGACGCCTTTGCGTTTTCTCTGCCGGCCGGAATCATCTTGCTGCGAATGGGCTGTCTGATGGCCGGATGCTGTTGGGGCAGTCCTTGTGGCGATCGGTGGCCGCTGGGCGTCACGTATCCGACCGGCAGCCCGGCCTGGCATCAGCAAGTGCTGATCGGCCGTTTGCCCGCCGATTCGCCTCGTTCCCTGCCCGTGCATCCCGTGCCGTTTTATGAAGCCGTCGCCATGCTCGGTCTGTTGGCCGTCATGCGGCGACTGGACGCCCATTGGCGCCGATGGGGCGAATCGTTCCTGGCGTTTGGCATCAGCTACTGCGTTTTGCGTTTCTTGCTGGAATGGCTACGCGCCGATCATCTGCCCGTGATGGGCGGGCTGGCCTTTTCGCAGTGGGCCAGCCTTGCATGCGGCGCCGTCTGCGTGGTGCTGTGGGCAGTTCGACGGCGACAGGCTGCCGATGGCCGGGTCGAGCTTTACCGCCGTCACGGCGGCCAAGACGTTTGATCTGATCGCTTGTGCGTTGTCCAGGCGAAATCTTTGTTCCGTCGTAACGTTCGCGCACGGTGTGCGCATTTTTTGTAGGTTGGGACTCTGTCCCGACCGGGTCGGGTCGGAGACCCAACCTACGTCGGTTGCGGCCGTAGACCGCGTTAGGGATCCATCGATGTGGTGGGTGGTGGAGCGGCGACGGCTGGGAATTCGAGGTAGAAGGTGCTGCCTTGTTGCGGCTGGGTTTCGACTCGGATGTCCCCGCCGTGTTCTTGCAGGATCTTCCGGCTGACGGGCAAGCCTAATCCTGTCCCTCGATTTCCCTTCCGGGATTCGAAGACGGAGAAGATCTTGCCCATATCCTCCTCGGGGATGCCCGAACCGTTGTCGCGAATGGCGACCGAAGCCATCGACGTCTCCTGGTCGTAGGTCGTTCGGATCTCGATACGCCCCGGATCGGACTTTTCACAGGCGTCGATGGCGTTGGTCACCACGTTCAAAATCGCTCGATGCAGGCCGTCGGGGTCGAACGTCAGCATGGGCAGATCCTCGTCCGCTTGCCAAGCGATTTGGACGCCGACATCCGCCGCGCGGCTTGCCATCAACTCGACCACGTCCGCCACCACCTCGCTCAGCGATGCGGCAACCCGTTCCGGCTGTCGTTCCTTGCTGAACGTCAGCATGTCCATGACCAGGTTCGAGATCTTTTCCTGGTTCTTGTCGACGATGTTCCAACCCTTGCGAATCAATTCGTTCTTGTCGTGCTTCAGGCCTTCCTCGATCAGGTAGCTGCCGCCGCGGATGCCCTGCAGGATGTTCTTGACGTGATGCGACAGCGTCGCGATCGTCTGGCCGACCGCTGCCAACCGTTCGGCCTCGACCATCGCCGAGTAGAACGACGTGTCCTCGACCGCCAACGCCGCCTGGTGAGCGATGGCGATCATCAGCTTCAGGTGTTCTTCGGTGAACTTGTTCATCTGCCGATTCTGGATCATCTGACCGGGCGGCGTGAACGTGTCGATGTAGATGATCCCGACGATGTCGTAGCGGCCTTGCATGGGGACGCAAATCGCCTCGCGAACGCCCATCTTCAGGATGCTGGCGCCCGTGTCCCAGCGCTCGTCCTCTTGAGCGTCGCTGGTCAGCACCCCCTCGCGCTTCTGCAGGACGTAATCCAGGATCGTCTCGCTGATCCTCAGCTTTTCGCCATCCGCGCTGCGCCGACGATGCCGAAACACCTTGGGCAGCAATTGGTCGCTCTCGCGATCGACCAGCATGATGCAGCCGCGATCGGTCTCGACCCACTCGAAGATGAACTCCATGATCCGGTGCAGCAATTGATCGATATCCAGCGTGTGGCTGACGGCCAACGCGGTCTGATACATGATCTGCAGATTGCTGCGCGTGCGCGCCAGCCAGGGGTTGTTGGCGAAATCGGCATCCGTGTAAATGCGGCTGCCTTCCTCCTGGCCGATCGAGGTGACGATGCGTGAGCCTTCCGGCGGCTTGCTGCGATCGATGATCGCGACCTCTTCGGCCAGATCGATCGACGATCGCTCCTCGTTGCCCGTAAAGATCAACAGCGTTCGCCCCAACTGCACCCGGTCGCCCGACTGCAGCACGTGCTGGCTGATCGCCTGGCTGTTGACATAGGTGCCGTTGGAGCTGTTCAGATCGACCAACGAAAAACCATCGGCCGTCCGCAGCACCTGAGCGTGGCGCCGAGACACCTCGGAATCGTGCAACTGGATCGAATTTTTCGCATCGCGTCCCAAGCCCGAGACGGGACCGTCCAACTCGAAACGTTTACCTTGGTCGCGTCCTTTGATGACAAACAGCGAGGCCATGACGCTGTCCTGCGTACTGGCCGGGCTTTTCCGGCCGTTCAAGAAGCTTTCCGGGAATTCAACAAGCTCTCGATTGTACGAACCAGCGGCGCAAAATGATAGGGTTTGGCAACAATTCGGTCCCGAGGCAGATGCTGCTCGTAATATCGAGCGCGACCGAGGACCACCAGCGAGCTATCATCGTCGCGCGACTGGGACTCGTAGTCTCGGCAAATCTGATCGTCATCCGTATCCTGGCCTTCCAAGTCCAGCACAATCACTTGCGGGTGATGCTGTCGCGCCAGTTCGACGCCCTCCCGAGGTTCGGCAGCTTGATACGTCGAAAAACCCCTCATCTGAAGGGCGGCGCTTAATACTTCACGGTTATCTTCGGAGCCATCGACAATCAAGACACGCAGTTGCGGCGGATTTGGGGGGGTAGTGGGCACGATTGTCGCACCTCCTTGTGCGTGGGTAGGGAACGGATGGGATCGGCGGCCGATCCTCCGAACTTTGAATGCAGCCTTCGGATGGCACTCGCCATGGACATCCTTGTCCCGGCGAGCGAAGGCGGAGAATATCGATTTTCTTAGCACGTGTCAAAACCGAAATTCGAAGAACTGTGACGGCATTGCATCACTGGAGGGATAAGTCGTTTTAAGGCCTTGATCGTGACCATCCGGATCGGACGAAAAACTTCTTCCGAGGAAAACATTCAAGCCTTGTCGGCCGTTAAGCGATTGATTAAACTGATCGGACTGACATTGATCCCCTGTAGCTCAGTTGGTAGAGCAGGCGGCTGTTAACCGCCTTGTCGCTGGTTCGAGTCCAGCCGGGGGAGCTTTTTGCTTTTCTATGAATCAAAACGGCACACTCGTTAACGCCCGGCCCCGAGCGATCGGTTGCCGGGCTTTTCGCGTTTATCCCGTTATATTGCAACGGTTTACGTCGATCATGCCACCCGTCCGAGGATCTCCGTTTTCGACAGAGATCGGGTAGGCTTCGAAACGAACCCCAGGGGTAACCCTCGCACCCCCAAATCTAGGCCAAAAACTCTCGGAATCTCTGATTAACAGCCCCCCAACATCGCACGCGAGCCGATGGCCTCACGCCAAATCAACTCTCACGATCTCGGATGCGACGGCGAAGCATCTGACGCCGTTGATGGGCTGGCTGATCGGGGAGTGCCGGAGCTTCTGCCAGGCCACCGGACGATAGTGTTTGAGCGAATTCTTCGAACGGATGAAGATGTTCGGCGAGTAGTTCGACCGTTTGGTGTTCTACGATCCGGAAGGCAACGCCCACACCAAGCGGGGCAAAACGGAGCATGGCTATGGCGTGCGATTTCACCGCACACCGAAGCTCAATTTCGCCGGGCTTCCTCAAGACCTGATCCCGAATATGCTGAAACGTCCCGGAAGACTGATGGCGAGTTCCACTTTCACTGGCGCCCCTTCTCGAACGCGGGTAAGCCCGCGAACAAGAGCGTCCGCCAGGACGTGTGCGACCGGCTGTAGCCCTCCGGACGCGTCTTCTCGACCGCGCGATCGAGGTATTTCACTTCCCGGCCCCGCCGGTTGACGTAGTGGTTGTACGCCGTCTCGTACATGGGCCGGAGATTGCCGCGCCCCGATTCGGAGATCTCGTCGTAGTGATAACGCTGCTCGATGCTCGTGAAGGGCGTATAATCCACCTCGTAGCCCAGGTTGTATTTCGCGGTGATCTCGTATCCCTTCAACAGCCGATCATCGAACGCACCATACAAGTCCAGGCCCTGGGTCCAGCCGATCTCGGCCGCGATGCCCAGATAGGCCAAGCCCATCTGCGCGTAACCCTGCGACCGGCCGCTCTCCTGGGTGATTCCCTTTCGGTTGACGTAATGCGTGATCGCCCCATTGCCTCGGCCGCGCATGAAGTAATCCACGCCTCGATTGAACATCCGGTGATCGTCCAGGAACACCCCCATGGCCATCATCGTCTGGATCATCGCCGCGTCCCAGTTCCCGTTGGCCGTCGGGTAAAAGTCCTTGATCGTCTCGTAGAACACGTCGTACAGCATTCGCTCGAAACGTTCCTGCTCCTCCTTGGCCCATCCCTCGTGAGTGTGCCGCATCAGTTCCGCGGCGCCCATGTGGTTGACGCCGGCCATCCCTACCAGCAAGCGCGCGTCGTGCCCGCCGACCGCCTTCAGCTCCGTCGCCCAAGCGTTGAGGATCTCGATGCTCTTCTCGGCATGCGCCTCGTCTCGCGTCATGTACCACTGCAGCGCGTGGGCAAACGCGGCCTGCCCGTCCTCCATCAACTCGTTCGCGCCGAGATTCGGATTGTTATAGGCCCCTCGGACAACCTCTTCGCGCGGACGGGGCTCCCAGTCGAGGTGCGCCACCGGATGATCGCGGAGTTGCTTCCAGGCCAAGGCCCATGGCTCGTCGCCTCGTTGAACTCGCTGCCGGATGAAATCCAATTCCGCGCGATCGTGCAGGATGCCCGGGTGGACGAACTCGTGATCGCCCCCAATCCGAATCGGCGGCTGAACCTCCGAAGCGTCACAGGCCACGGCCGTACCTGCTGCGAAAACCACGACACTAAGACCGAAAACAGCGAGTTTCACGGCAACTCCTCCCAAAGTGAACCACAAGAAACACCCAAAAGCGAACAGACTGATGTTGGATTATCGATGAAGTGCACGGCGCCTGGCAACACCCTTTTCGCCAGTTTTACCACTCGTCCCGGGCTAACCCGGATGCTTCATCAGCCGCTCCGAGTTTTGCAGAACGTGAATGCATGCTCGGAAGCGAACGCGTGGGTCAGGGTGGAGCTTGCAGCAGTTCCAGACCGCTGATGCGCGGTTCGCCCGCTTGCGGGATGAACTGGATGGTCAACTCTCGCTCGGCGGTGATGCGGAAGTCGCGGCTGATCGCCCGCCGCGGACCGCCGGCCTCGCGCACGATGTCGAACCCTTCCAAGACCGGGCGACCCTGGACATGCACATCGAACACGCGCTGCCCCGGCTCCAGATCGTCGAGTTCCGCAAAATGCATGCGGAGGATATAAGGCGCCGTCTCCGCGGGAATCCGCTCGGTATGAATGCGAACGAACCGAGACCGGAAACGTCGATCGAGATCGTCCAGATTGGCCGACAAGTCCCCCTGCGCGCCAAACTGGGCCAGCAGCCGGTCGAGCGAGAGGTCGATCTCGTTGAGCACTCGTCGCGGGATGGCCATCTCTACGTGGAATTCGCCCCCTTCCGCCCGGGCAGCTCCGGTCCAGCGGCGGGTCGGAAGCTCGTGCCCGACCGCCTGGAAATTCCATACCCGGCCGTACCATTCCCGCCGTACGTTGGCCGAGGTGACGCGACCAGGCGGAGTTTCCGCATCGCCAGGGACCAGGCTCAGCAGGCTGCCACTGGCCAACAAGTCGCGGCGGGCGCCCGAGCCGGAGGTGATGTTGCCATCACCGTGGTCCGGATCGAATGCCGATAGCTGGAAACCGATCGACGGATCGGCCATCGCGTCCAGTTCCAGCGCGTCCAGCGGCAGCAGCGCCTCGACCTGCACGTCCCGGTCGACGGTGCGCACCACCACTTCGGCCTCGATCCGCTCCGAATCGCGCAATTGGTTCAGGTGGCGTCGCATGCGGGTCGTGCCCAGTTGGTCGAATACGGTGGGTTCCACCTCGCGGCCGTCGTGCCCGAGGACCTTGCCGCGGACGATCTGCGCGCTTCGCTGCTGCGTGTCGACCACCAGTTCCACGATGCGTTCCTTCTCCAGGTTGGCGAACTGAGCCCGCAGCCCGCGCGGAGCATCTTCCGGTTGGGCCTCCGGCACGCGCAGGAACAACGCGAGGCCGCGGGCGGTCCAGGCCATCCGCAGCATACCGTGGGCGTCCCCCAACGCCAGATCGACACCGCGGTCTTGCCAATCGGCGGCAGTGCCGTCCACTTCGATGGGCGAGATCCGCGGCAAGGGCACCACGCTGCTGACCGCCTGGCTGCGAAGCGCGCCGTCCAGCCCTACCTGAAACTGGGCGTAGGCCGAACGCTGGGTATCTTTGAAAAAGACATTGAATCGGGTATCGGGAGCCCAGGGCAGCGGCGTTCCGCGGCGGTCGACCCGGGCTTTCCGGACAAAGCCCAGGTACAGGTGGTCGCGGTCGTACCGCACCCGCACTCGGCCCTCGTCCGTCAGCCCGCCGGGATTCCCGTTGACGGGGATGCCGGGATCGCCGGTCCAGGCATCGTCCACTCGACCGTCGATCTGCGGCGGCGCGGGTACGGCGGAGGCCAATGCCGTCGTCAGGGGCTCGTGGTAGATCAGCCCGAGTTGCAATTGCCGGATGCCCTCCAGCCCGGAAGCGGTGATCCAGGGCTGGTTCGTGTGCGCCACAACGACCCGGTCGGCATTCACACGGTACGGCCCGCCACCGGGGGCGATGTCGAACGAGATCGGCAGGCTGATCGTTTGCGGGAAAGGCCCGAACGAATCGCCCGTGGCGTACATCATCGGCGCACGGGGATAACCCAGCCACAACCGGCCTTGCTCGTCCCGGCGGTCCCCCGGGGCGCCGAAGTTCAAAGCCAACTGCTGCACCGGCGCCACTCGCGACTGGTCCATGAAGACCGCCCAGTCCTCGTGGCTGCGATGCCGGGCGGGCGCCATGGCCACGGTGGCCGGGAAATTGTAAGGGCAGAAACAATCGCCCGTCCCTTCCAGCGAAAGCAACAACCCCAACGCCGGCGACAAGGTGATCCGGCAGCCCGAACGGGTTCCCGGCAAGTTGCGCATCCCGCTGTCGTCGGCCAGGTCGTACAAGCCCACCGTGCCGGAACGCACCACGTTCATCGTGGCCGAGGCGACGGTACCGCTGCAACCATAGCCGCGCAGGAAGAACAACTCGCCCCGCTCGCCCGTGATGGGGTTCGTCCGCTCGGCCAGTTCCTCTCGCCCCGGGGCGACGACCGGCAACCGCGGGACGTTGCCGTCGTGCCGTTGATAAAGGGGCACCCGTCCCCAGTGGCGGGCGTGATCCGGCAACTCGTCCAGAGACGCGCGGTCGACCTGCGCCAGGGGCGCCTGCGGGGGCAATGCTTCCCCGCGCAACACGAACGTCGCGGTGCCCGCACGCCACGGATCGCGCCGCTCGGTGATGGGGGCGGCGTGGAACATGCGGCGCTGATCGCCCTGCTGATATAACTCGATCTCCGCCGACATGTCAAAGCTCTCCGGATCGTGCCCCGTCAGCCGGGCCATCTCGGCCAGCGGGATCCGCACCCGATAACCGCCGTCGGTCACTTGGAGTTCCACCGCTGGCTGGGGGACGTCCGCAAAGCCCGCGAACCGGCGCAACCGGCCACGTTTCAAGTCGACGATCAAGGGAAAGGCGCCCGGCCCCGACGGCAGCAGCCGCTGCTGGGACGGCCGGAAGTCGAACCACAGCACCCAGCCGTCCTTATCGTCCCGGGCGGGTGTCGTCGACGTCAAATGGAGTTCCACTGCGGAATCGGTTCTCCGGACAACCATCGTCCCGCCATAACGACGGTCGTCGGATTCGGCCCGGAACGTCTGCTCGTGCGCCAGGGAAAAGACCGTTGGGTTCACATTGCCGTAAATCCGTTGCATCCGGCCGGTTTGCGCGTCCAGTTGCATGACCGCGCCGCCGATGCCGATATAAGCGTGACGATCGTCGGCAGCCACGTGCCGGTAGCCCGGTGCGTAACGGCTCCACAACTCTCTGCCGTTGTAAGCGTCGATCGCCATGACGTACCCGTCGCCCAGATGGAACGCCCGGCCGGCCGCGGGCACCGGCGGCGGCAGATCGGCCCGGTGGCGGGAAAGGACGCGCTGCCGCCCGGGCGCGCCGAACCAGAGCAACTCCAGTGGCCACGAGACCCGCTGGTCCACCACCGTCTGGGAGTCCCAGTCGAACGCGCCGTCCAACCGGCCCCGAACGACCACCCGACCGTCGAATTCCTCCGCAGGAATCCCCGCCTGACGTACGAAAGCCTCCCGCTGCTCGGCCGTCGTATTCATCCACTCGAGCCGACCCGACAGAGGACGCAGCACGCGGTAAATCTCCGAGGGACGAATCCGCTGGGCACCGCCCACCACCAACACTTCGTCGGCGAAGTAGTCGCCATACGGCAGGCTGCCGTCCGCCGGGGTCGCATGCACGACGATCGAGCGGCCATAGACGCCCTGACGGACCAGCCGCGCCCGAGCCTTTCGCACGGCCCGCGCATCGGGCAGCAGCACCA
Organism: Planctomycetaceae bacterium; assembly: GCA_007121535.1. Taxonomy (GTDB): domain Bacteria; phylum Planctomycetota; class Planctomycetia; order Pirellulales; family Pirellulaceae; genus SKKK01. The sequence goes on from SKKK01000107.1 coordinate 16,908, forward strand.
GAACGTTCCGCTTGCCCGCCGCCGCCAGGCGTTCGGCGGCCGCCGTGTCGTCGCTGCCGACCACCAGCGCGAAACCCTCCGGCAGCGGTGCGGTAACGGCGGACCGCGGTGGTTCGGACACGGCCTCGCGACCCGGGGCAAAGGCAAAAAGCGTCCCTTGCTCGGTCGAGACATACAGCGTGCCCTCGGCGATGGCCAGGCCCCGCGCCTGACCGTCGACCCGGCCCCGCCAGATAATTTCCCCGGTCTGGCTGTCCACCGCCGTGACCTTCTGGTCGGAACCGGCGACGAGCACGTCGCCGGCCAACGCCAAACTGTAAATCCGCTCGTGCTCGATGCTCCACAGACGTTCCAAGGCATCCCCGGACGTGTCGAGCGCTTCCAGTTCTCCCATGCCGGAGGCGAAAAAGCGGTCGCCTGTGAACACGGCCCGGTTCCGGCCGCCGACCGGGGCGATCTGCCCTCGCCAGCGGTCCATCCCTTCCCGGGGACTGCCGGGAAGACGATCGTAGGCGTTCCACTTCCCATAGTCGGATCGCCCGCCTGCAAGGCTGAAAAACGCCAACCCGTCGGCCCGGAACAGCTCCGTCTCGCCCAACCGCACCGGCAAATTCGGCTGCCAGCCACGAGCGGGCGTGGCCACGAAGCCGTCGACCAGGGTCGCCCAGGTCGATCCGGCGGGCCGTGCATCCCAGTACAGCAGTTCGCCGTTCGCGGCGTCGAACAGCGCGGGCGAACCCTCGCCGGTGGGCATCGCCAAAACCTGGCCATCGCTGAGCAGGTATCCTTGCGAGGTCGGACCGCCCAGGGACAGGCCGTCGTGCGGGTAAGGCAGATACAACGCATTGATCGTGTCGTTGCACCACCGCACCTGGCCGGTCCCCGCGTCCAACGCGTACACGGCCACCCGCTCGCTGGGCCACATGCCGCCGACCACGTACAGCGTGTCGCCGTCCACCAGCACTCCGCTGCGCGAGGGCCAGCGCGAGATCAACCGTCCGTTGCCAAGCAGCATCCGGTCGTCCAAACCGGTGTGGAACGTCCAAATCTCGTCGCCCGTCCGCGCGTCCAGACAGTACACCCTTCCGTCATCGCCGGAAAAATAGCACCGGCCATGCGCGATGTGCGGGGCGAACCGTACGGGCGCGCCGGTCGTGTAGGTCCACTGCAACGAGCCATCGGCGGCGTCCAGAGCATAGACCGTATCGTCGGCGGAACTGGCCAAGTACACCATCCCCCCGGCGACCACCGGCTTGACGGCGTCATCGAAATCGAAGATCGAAAACGCCCGCCCGCAATCGGGCCAAGCCGGACGCGGGGCCTGTGGCAAACGATGCACCCAGGCGGCGCCCAGCGGGAAATCCAGCCGCTCAGCGGTGACCGCCGACCGGCCCCCGTCCTTGCGGTAAGCCGGCCAGTCGCCGGCACAGTCGCCGGCACTCGCCGCAGCGGCGGCAATCGATATCCAAACAATCATCAGGCCCGCCAGCGAGCCTCGTAATAAACTGGTCAACGATCTTCCTCCCAGTACGGTCCGAAGGACGGCCGGCATCAATCACTCGCCAAGTTAACCGTGAAGGTCACTTGATCCTGCCCATCCACTTGAATCCACTCACGCTTTTCGTGATTTCGAAATCTGACGGTCGCTTCCACGGTGTCGCCGGTCCGGTCCAAATGAAGAAAGCTGCTCAGGTAATCCTCCCGCACACCGCCAATCGAATGAATGTTGACCTGGATGAACCCAACGCCGGCATCCTTGCGAATATCCCAGCGATGCTTGTGGGCGCTGAACCAGGCCACAATGTTGTATTCGTCCAGCACTTCCTGCAACTGAGGCCACTTGGCGAACTCCGGATGCGGCTGATGGGTGAACAGGAAGATGGGGGAATCCGTGTCCCGATGCGTTGCCAGTTCCTCCCAGAACCACTTTTCCTGCGCGTCGCTCATCACCAGGTTCCTGTCGGCCGATCCCGATACTTCGTCGGAAAGAGTGATGAAGCGAATCCCCTGGACGGTCCGGGCGCCGTAGCGGGGCGCCAACACCGGCTGGCCGGTCGTTCGGTCGAAATCGTGATTCCCCAACACGTACGTCCAATCGACTTTCAGCTTGTTCATCTCGCGGACGAATATGTCACCGAACGCCGCGCGGTCCTCGACCAGATCGCCCAGCATGATGGCTTCGTCGGCGATGCCGAGTTCGTTCACGTCGGCCACGGCCTTGGCAACATGTTGCCCCGGAAACGCCTCGGAACCGTGGCCGACGTGCGGATCACCGGCGACCCACCAGGTAACGCGCGCCGTGGACGGTTCCGCCGCATGGAGCGCGGCCGTTGCCGCCGGGGTGTACGCATCGAGCCAGGCGAGGTCGACCGTAGGGCCCGTACCGGCCCAGAGGACGGCCAGTAGGGCCGCAACGAGCATTCGCTTCATCATGGTTCATTCTCCCAAGGTTTCTGGTCTTACTCCCACCATGGCCCCGTTCGGCCACGATCGCTCCTCGCGGATCGCGATGCCGATGCCGTACTCGGCCCCGACCGGATTTTGGGCCGTCTCCGTCCAGTTCCAGCCATTGTAATCGAAAAGCCAGCGGCCGTCGATTTGAAGCGCACGCATGCTGCAGCAGGCCGCCGTCCCAATCGTCGGGATTGCCGGTCGGCGGGAGCGATATCCTGGTTTACAGCAACCGCGCTGCCCGAGGCGTCCATCCCCTTCAATGCACGCTCGCTGTACACGTACCTGCGTCATCCCATGATGCTGGGGCTGCTGCTGGCGTTCTGGTCGCTTCCCACGATGACGAGGGGGCACCTGCTATTCTCCACGCTGATGACCGGCTACATTGCTATCGGCATCTGGATGGAAGAACGAAGCTTGTTGAGGAAACTGGGCGAAGACTACCGCAGCTACCAACGGCGCACGCCTATGCTCATTCCGGCATTTCCGGTGCGTCACAGTGCCACCGCCGGCCAGGAACCGCCGAGCATTTCGGCCCAGGGAGATGCCACGTGAGCGGACTGAACGGTCCGTACTTGGTGCTATCCGCCGAATCTCCCGAAACGGCCTGAATATCGAACACAAGGCACGTCGCCCGCGAACCCGCCCGAGATTCGCTTGCCCCAAGACGCCTTCGTCCTAACGCGGCCTGCGGCCGCAACCCAAGTAGGTTGGGTCTCCGACCCGACCCGGTCGGGACAGAGTCCCAACCTACAAAGATGCGCGCACCGTCCGCGCATTTTACAGCCGAAGACTCTAACGCCTTGAAAAAAAGCCACTTACGACGATTCGCAAGTGGCTTCCGTTAGCGGAGAGGACAGGATTCGAACCTGCGGAGGGGTGTGAACCCCTCACCGATTTAGCAAACCGGCGCTTTCGACCACTCAGCCACCTCTCCGACAACCACATTCCACAGCCAACAGCCAAGCCTTCGCCCGGCGATCGACCCGATGACGTATGCCTAGGCACCATCATCACACCAAGTTTAGTCGATCAAGTCACGCGGGTAAAGCCGTTATCGGTCGTTGGGAACAGGCATTTCCCCATTCTGCTGCTTGCCGGGTTCGCTCTGCAAGAAATGCTGGAAAAATGCGTATATCTGTTCGTTGGATTCCTCGTTGGGCGAATGCTCCGGACGGTTGGTCATGGCAACTCGATCAGAATAACCCAGCAACTTATTCACCTTGATGGTGTGGTTTAACGCCTCCCATCGTCGTGGTGGATCTTCCGAACCGCCAGAGACAAGCAGCGGACGGGGGGCCATCAAGGCGTGCAGTTCGTGGAGGTCGCGGCCCGATTCGACGAGCTGGGGGTACAGGCCGCGAGCCGGGTTTTCGGGGGTGATGATCCCACGCTTGCGCCAAGGGCGAGGATGATAGCCCAGATACCAGGGCTCCCAGTAGTTGACGCTGGGCCGAGATTCATCGAATACGATCCCGGGGTCGGACCAGGCGGCACAGGCATACCGGTCGAACAAACACGAGGCGAACATGGCCCACTTGCCGCCGAACGAGTGGCCTACGATTCCGATCCGCTGGGCATCCACCTCGGGCCGCTGGGCAAGGACGTACCAAGCATTGGCAGCGGCGTAACCGAGCATCGAGAGCGGTTGTATCTGCGCATTGTCCAAATCGGGGTAGTACAGCGAGTAGGTTCTGGCTTCGGTGGCTTCGGTCGTCCCCAACGAAAGTGCGACGAAGCCACGCCGGGCCAGTTGCAGGGCGAAATCTCGGTAAGGCCGATCGCTCTTGCCGATCGCGGTCTCGGGTTCGTAGAAGACGGTAACCACCGCCGGACGCGGGTCGTCGCCGTCCGGGATCAGCAGGTATCCGGTAGTCCATTCGTTGGGGGTCCACAGGAATCGGACCCGCAACTGCTCGAAATTCTCACGCCGTACTGATTCGAGCACCTCGACTTCCGGTTCCGTAATCAACGGAGGCCAGGGCCCCAGCAGCGAGTGCCAAGTGTCCAGGATTTCCTGACGGCGTCGCGCCCAGTCCTGCACCGTTCGGACCGGCGTGCCGTCTTCGAACAACAGCGGTGACCGGTAGTCACCATACTGCCGGGCCCACTGCGGCGGCGGCGAAAAGTACGGCGCGACCACGTCCCAAGGCTCCGAAGGTGTCTCCGGCGGATCGGTCTGTGCCCATGCGACCGGGATTCCGGCCAGCAATAGCACGACGGCGCCCAGACAAAGGTTCCGCCATGGCTTTGCCACGATCGAGGGCGTGGTTGCACGCGTGCTCATGGTTGATTGCTCCGAGTCGTATTGGGATCGGCAACTCAGACACGGATCGCATCGATCGCTCGCATCGTGCGTTCAGCGGGCCCGAGGCGGCGCGAGGCGCCCATTGCATCAAGCATGGTATTGTACACGTCGATCCCTTCGGCGCGAACGTCCAGTACTTGACCGGTCTTGAATCGCCCCTTAGCGCTGGTGATAGCGTGGAATACGCCGGACAACTCGCGTTTGACGTCGTTGTGCCGCCCGTCGCCCGATTCGGTGGAAATGGTGATCATCGAGTTTTCGAGGATGGTCCTGCCGTTGGGCTCGACGGATTCGGGGCCGTTCAGTCGTTGCAGGAAATACGCGACCTCGCGCATCTTCATGTGCGCGTGGGCTCGCAACTGCTCGTTCGGCCTCGATTCCCGGAAGTCGTGCCACCATTCATGGCTACAGCCGTTTGCCCCCGATCGCCCGCGCTGACCGGCGTCGTCAAACTCGAAGACCGTCCGGCCATCGTACTGGTACGTGCCCGTCAGCCGAATTCGTTCACCGGCTGCCAGGAAGGTGATCGAGCCGAATCGCACGCGATCGCACTGGATGGCCAACGCGTACAAATCAGCCAATAATCGCCACTCGGCGACCAGTTCCTCCAACGTGATGTCGATGCCCTCCCCACCCGGATCGGCCTCGCCGCCGTGCAACAGATTCGAGGGCGGAGGCATATCCGGTTGGCAACGGCTGGCGATTCTGTCCTCTATGTCAAAGGCACGTTGTTCGTACTCCCGAATCCGATCCAGATGATCGCTCAGGCGAGCTTTCGACGCGGCGCCCAGCGGCGAGCGATCTCCGGTATAGAATTGAGCCTGCTGGACCACCGAATCCAACACGCTGCGTCGCAGACGGTCGCGGCGGGGATCGACGCGTTCGCCAGCCACGGTGCCGAAGATGCGATCGAACAACTCGCGAGGCTGTTCCTGCATCGCCGCCGCCACGGTGCCATCCTCGTTGAAGCTCTTCGAGTGGCGGCTGAGCCGATCGCGACGGAAGAAGGTTCCCGCGATGATCGTCGGCACCATGCTGGACGGCAATCCGTCGGGATAGTGCGTCCAGCGGACCACCTGGTCGATGGACGGCCCGCCGGCACGAGCCGTGCCCCGGGGCGGTTCGGCGGTAAAGGCGGCGGTGGAACCATCGTAATGAGCGTTGATCCCGGGCAGGTCACTGCGAAGCTGGTCGACGTTCTGCAGCAACAGCAGCTTGTCCGCCAGCGGCTTGAGCGGCTCGAGCACCCCATCAAAGCCCTCGGGTTGCAGCGGGGCGGGAATCCCCAGCCCGAAGAATACATTGAAAGCCCGCTCGGGCACCGATTCGGACGCTGCGGCCGCCGACGAGACGAGCATCTCTTCCAACAGCGGCAGACCGATCGCGACCGTACCCAGCCCTTTCAACATGGTTCGGCGACTGACGAGAGGTTCCTGCATCGTTCGACTCCTTTTGTTTTTGGCGTTCTTTTGAAAACTGTCTTTCGATGTTCTTGGTAACGAAGGTTCGTGCTTCGGAA
>SKKK01000039.1 GCA_007121535.1 Planctomycetaceae bacterium
ATTTGCCAGTTCAAGACGTTCTTCCCGCTGACCGGCCGTACGCGCATACTCGACTTGCTGGGTTTCAGATGGACTGATGACGGCGACCTTGACGCGTGGGCCATTGAGGGTAAACAGGGGGCATCACCTGCCGATACGCTTACGGCGCTGGGACAGGCCATCGAATACCAGCTTTACGTGCCCCGCGTATCGGTAGCCGCTGAGGTGCCCCGCGAAGCCCTTGCGTTCGCCGAGAGTCCCCTTCGCCAGCTTGGCCTGGGCTACATCCACGCGACTCAAGCCTCGGCGACTGAGATCATTAGCTCCTCTCACTCGCCTCGCTGCTATCAGAATGAGTTCAACCAGGTCATCCGCCACGCCGGGGTCCTCTGCTTGCTTGGTCGTGAGTTGTGGAAAGCGGAGAATCGCCGCGAGCATCATTCGGATCAATCCGACGTAGACGCATCGACTGATGCGGCAAGATCTCCCTTCTACTGCATCCATAACAACGATCCCGTTCAATACATGTTGAGCACAAGCGGTAAAGCCAAGAAGGTCCAACTCGAAATCTGGATCGACCGGAAACCGACATTGACCAGCGTCTACCGCCACATCGAAGCAGAGCGCCTTGCTGAGCTTCTCGCGGAGTTGGAGGCGACAACGACCATCTTCAAATTCAAACGGGACACTTTTGGCAGACTGGGAAACAGCTTGGACCAACGGCAGTTGCCAACCGAGCACACGGCCATCGCCGAGAAGTTAGAGTTAGCGCGATTATGGCAGGATGAAGCCCGAGTCGTTCCTGTGATCTCCGTCGCCCTCGAACTGTGGGGATGGGACGCCATGCCACGCTACGCCGAGGCGAATAGGGCGGTTGCGCAAACCATCGAGCGGCTAAAGCCGATCAGGGATTACTTGGCCGCGATGGCAAACCAAACTCGCTCGTAAGTATGTATACGGAAGCCCATGTCGGCGCGCGTTTGCTGGGCCCCTTGGCCAGCCCCTGCCAGATCGCCGTTAGGCGGCTACGGTGACAGTCTGCGGCAGGTGCTCACCGGCTGCCGGCCGGACGTGGCGGCCATCCAGCCGGACTGCGGCCAATGTGACGATGCTCACAGGCGGGACACTACCCGTCGGATCGCGGCCGGAAACCAACTGACCCACGTCGCTACGCCCGTGCAGGACCGGACCAAGCCAGACCATTTTCGCCCTTAAATGCGACACGGGCCAACGTGTGGCCACGTGGGCGGGGAGCTGTCCGGTTTCCACCCAGCAGAGGCAGTCCATCGCCGTAAGTTACGATCTCGGCAGGTCCAAGACAAACATTTTTTCCAAAATCCTGGAGAAATTCTCGGTCCAGTGACCATACGTGTCACTGCCCACAGCCAGACTGGCGGTCAGACACTTGGCGAACGGTTCGCTGGCGTTTATGATGGAAAACGCTTGGTAGCCGCACGGAGGCAGTATCGCACCTCCCCAGATAGGGAGTACCGTAACATGCCGCGGCTAAACAATCTCAATGACCTGTTGTTTCCGGTCGAAGAGCACCCGGTATTCGTAGAGATTCAGGAACCGTTTGGCAAACGTCAGATTCCCGTGCCGGACAAGATGGTTATTGTCCACGGGAAGAGCCTCATCACAAAGATCGCCGAGACGGTATACACGCTGGTTGGTCGAAGCGAAACGCCGAAGAAGCGGGCAATCTGGGGGCTGCAAAGATGAAGAATATCGATCCGTATTACGAATGGTTGGGGATTCCGCCCAAGCACCAGCCGCCTGATCATTATCGGCTGCTGGGGCTGGAACTGTTCGAGGACGACCGGAATGTTATCGCCACCGCGGCCGACCGTCAGATGGGCTTTATCAAAACCTATCAGACCGGACCAACCGAAGCGGAAGAACTCAGTCAACGCATCCTGAATGAACTGGCCGCCGCTCGCATATGTTTGTTAACCCCGCAGAAAAAGAAGGATTACGATTGGGATTTGCGAACGGAACTGGAAAAGAAGCGAGCGAACACCGCTGTATCTGGAACCGAAGGCTTGCCGGGGGACGATCTGATCGGTCAGAGCCAGCCCTCGGCTGCGACAGTACCGACCGAGCCATCCGGCGGACTGCCCATGAAGTCGCCGGGACCAGCCATTTCAACCCAAATCATTGGAATGCATCCGCTTCCACAGCGAGCGATCCCCCAGCCGCCGATGCCACGTCTGCAGATTAGGCGCGCTTCTAACGACAGCTCGGAGCAATCCAGCATCGTTCCCATGGCTATCGGCGTCGGCATCGGGTGCATTCTGCTGGCCGGTTTGCTGCTCGCCTGGTTCGCGATGCATTCCGGGCGGACGGGTCCTACAGACCTGGAACCTCCGATCGTAGCCGAATCGATCGCTGTGCTCGAACACGACGATACAGGGGAAAAACGTCCTGGGGAGGTGCCACCTGCAGAACCAGATCTCTTTGAACGGCAAGTGGTCGAAGAGCCCGGCGAGTCAGCAGGCTCACGCGTACCGAGCCGGGACGATGTGCGAAAATATGCCCAAGAGCCATCGGACGAACCGCCTGACGTCCAGCCTATCCCCGCACCAGACAGTGAAGCGTCTTTGCCGGCGGTTGCGGAGACGTTGGAGCAGGCGGAACAACGGCTGAATTTTGAAGCGGCAGGAGCTTTGCCCGATTCGGCACGAGAACAGTTTGTACAAGAAGTCTTGTCCGTGACAGATCGGGCGATCGTCGATTCAGATGCCGAGTTGGCGCGTCGGTTGGCCGAGTTGGCCTTGAAAGTTGCCAGAGCTTCGAATTCACCAGAATTGATTCAGCGTGTCACGTTGCGGCTGGTCGACGTACGAGGACCGATGACGGAAACTCTGAAGCAGGAAGCTCACCAGCGACTTGACCAGCCGTAAAATCTATCTGGAGTACGCCAAGCGAAGGAGCAGTTAGCATGAGCAGTCAGTGCAAGCGGTTTGTCGCGGCAATTGTCGCAGTGTGGATTCTTCTCCTTTACGAGGGCAACAGCACCGCTCAGGAAAGAGCGTTGGTCCCCGATGCGGCGTCTGAGCACACGGCAAAGAAGGCTGCCGGTGAGATCTACGGTGGGCGGTTCGCGTTGGCCAAGACGGCGGACGAGAAGACGGCGCTGGCCGAGGAGATCATCGCGGCAGCGCTCAAGTTTCAGGCGGGCTCTGCGGATCAGTACGCGCTGCTGAACATCGGGCGGGAGATCGCCACCGGTGTGGGCGACGCTCGGATCGCCCTGTCGGCAGCCCAAGAACTCGCCCGGCGGTTTGATCTGCCAGGTCTGGACCTGGAAGCCGACACCTTGCTGGCCACGGCACGGTGGCTGCAAACCGCGACGCAGCGCACGTCGCTGGCCGAACTGGCTGGTGAAGTGATCGGGCGTCTGGTCGAGGCACGTGAATATGAACGCGCGATCCGACTGTGCGAAGCAGCGCACGAAGCGGCGGAGCAGGCCCGGAATTTCAGACAGATCCGTCATTTCTCGAACTGGCTGCCCAAACTGAAAACTGCTCAGCAACACTTCCAGCAGTATCGCGATGCCCTGGCAGTGCTGGACGAAGATCCGGTGGAACCGGAAGCGAACCTCGTGGCGGGCCGTTATCTGTGTTTCGTGCAGGCCGATTGGGAACTCGGCGTGCCGATGCTGGCCTTGGGCAGTGACGAGCCGTTGAAGAATGTCTCGGTGATGGAGCTGCGGGGGGCGGAGGCGGCCGAAGAGCAGGCGGCCATCGGCGACGCCTGGTGGGACGTGGCTGAGGCCAGAGAAGGACAAGACCGCGACCTGCTGCGTTTGCGTGCCGGCGGTTGGTATCGTCGCGCAGCACCGCATCTAGCTGATCTGGCCGGCTTGCGAGTCAAGCAGCGTTTGGAGGAGATCGCCGAACTGGGCCCGGAGAGATTGTCGATTGCCTACAGTGGGACGCCGGCGACAAAAGCGGCGGTTGATTTGGGATTGCGATGGCTGGCTCGTCAACAGGATATGCGTTCGGGGCTCTGGAGCCTGACAGGCCCCTACGCCAACGGCGGTGGGCACGAGAATAAGCTGGCGGCGACGGCGATGGCGTTGCTGGCTTTTAAGGGTGCGGGCAACACGCATCGAGCGGGTATGTACCAACGCAACGTCTCGTTGGGGATCGATGTGCTAGTTCGCCTTCAGAACAAAGAGGGAGAATTCGTACGGAGTGGGCCACGGAACCACCGTTTGTACACACAGGCGCTAGCGACAATCGTGATGTGCGAATTGTACCGGATGACTCAAGATGCGAAGTATCGGGCATCGGCTCAAAAAGCACTAGACTATGCTGCGCGGATCCAAACGCCCGCTCTCGGAGGATGGCGTTACGAACCTCGATTGGATACCGACACCTCAGTGACCAGCTGGTTTGTGATCGCGCTGCATAGTGGTCTGTCGGGTGGGTTGGAAGTGCGGGGTTCGACGTTGGATGCAGTCAAAGGCTTCCTGGACAAGGCGACCAAGGACGGCGTAACGTATGCTTATCAAATCGGTCGCGAACCGACGGTTTCGATGACGGCCGCAGCACTTTTTTGCCGTCAGCACTTTGGCCGGGATCGCAACGACCCGCGGATGCTGGAAGGGGTTCGCCTGCTGCTGAAGCATCCGATCGATTATGAAGCGGACGAAGACGTTTACTACTGGTACTATGCGACGCAGGCGTTTCACAACATGGGAGGTACCGAGTGGGATGAATGGAATCAGGCGATGCGTGAACGCATTCCAGCTCGGCAAGCGAGCGACGGTCCCGAACGCGGCAGTTGGGATCCAAAGAGCGATCGTTGGGGTGCTCATGGCGGCCGTTTGTATACTACGTGTCTGAGCATCTATAACCTGCAAATCTACCATCGGCGGCCGATCTATCAGCATTGATGAACATGGTGGAGGACGGGGATATTGATCGACAAAAACTCGTTGCCGAGTCTGGTAGCCACCGCTGCTTAACCCGCCATCGCCACCGACACCCCGCGCGAAAAGAGTGGTACGAATCGAAACGATGACGATTACAGAGTTGGTGGCGGTGACTCGTTGTCTGAGACCGGCGGTTCAGCAAGCTCGATTGCGTCCGATGACCGGTAAGGTTTGATCGAGACGGCTGCCACGCTGGCGGCTTCGCCGCGAACGTATCCAACAAAGATCCCCAAAGAAAGCATAGCAAAAACAAAGCCCAACCAGCCATCTGCAAAAGTATTGTACAATCCATGCAGAAGCGAGACGCTAAGCAAACCGGCAAGAATCACAACACGTCTTGCCGATGGGTTGATTGCCGCAAGCCCAGCAAAATACGCAGAAATGCCCGTCCAAATGCCATGTAAGAATGGTAACGACACAAGACGTAGAATTTGGACGAGCAAGTAGTCACCGTATCCGATTTGAGCAGAAGCGTGGCCCGCGGCATAGCTGATGGAATACAGAATTGCCTCCGTCGCACCGAACGCAAGTCCGCTGATGACGCCGAGATAAGCGATCGTTGTTGGACGCACCGTTGCACCCAGACTGCGTGCAAACCAAAGTACTGGCAAAAGTTTTGCTGTCTCCTCGACCAACCCTACGGCAACCGTCATTCCCAGCAATCGCCCAAAAACGCTTGCGGACTCGCTTGCATCGAATACATCTCGGATACCTGGTACGAATCTCCCGATAAGCGACACAATGAAGACGGCCAAAACACCCAGCATCGACGTGGTGAACCAAGTACCCAAGATTCGCCCGGTTCCAACTGGCTCTGGACGGATGCAACGATGAAGAACTACAGCCCAAATGATCGAGAAATAGATTCCCAAGGCCCATGCAGCTTCAGCAAGCGAAGAAGCGTCATTCCGATAATAGCAAATCAGTAAGAACGGAAAACCGAACGCAAACGCGATGAACTGAACCCATACGAGCGTCCATGACTTGTCGTCGAAAAAAAAGCGAAATGGAATTAGGTGACGCCATCCAACAGAGGCAATTTCAGATTTCCAACGTTCAAGGTCAAGCGGATCTCTACGTTCTTCGAGAAGGGGGTCAGGTTCAGGCCCGTGTGGATCTGTAGACATGTTCGACCTGCTGAATAATTGGATACTGACAAATCGATGGACGAGCGACGGAGCTCATCAACCCGCTATCAAGGACCTTCCCGTAAGAACCGTCCAACTCAGAAACGGCTCTGGTGATACATTAGTTTGCTCTTATCTTTTGGGACGCTTAAATATCATTTCGTATCTTGCCGGTCCATATTCCGACGTTGCACGACGGGCGAAAACCAATTCCCAGCCTTGTTTACCAAGATGATCGAGCGCCGTTTCGAACGAAGTATCACTTGGCGACTCAATTGTATATTCCCATTGTGTTGTGGAGGACTTCATGCTCGTGAATCCAAAGAGTTGCGCCAGTAACAATGCAGCAAGCAGTCCGATCATAATCCGGACGTCTCTCTGCAGGATTGGCATGCTCCGGCGCAATCCATTCTGGGGCTTTGTTGTGTCCGGTAGTTCACGGCTAGACGCAGGGTAAGTTGTGGGCGAAGGGGGCGGTGGTTTCGGTCTTGATGGTACGATTTCTCCGAATGCTTCGCACCGCGAGCACTTGGCGGTTCGACCAACGTACTCCTCGGGTGCGTCTTGGGTGTGCGTACAACTTCAGAACTCCTGACATGGCCCTATCAGATGTTGAGCGGTTCAGGGGAGCTGATGCCCAGCCTCAGGCGGAGGTTCGTACCCGGAAATTTGGTGCCCAAGGTGTTCAGTTCATCGCATAGGGCGGCGATGGCTTTCGTGCGGTGGGGAGAGGATTGGGCTGCCAACTCCACATATAATTCATCTCCCCGAAGTTCGATACGCCCCGTCGATTGAAAAGCTGCTTGCAGCAACGTTCGCCCTTCATCCTCCGTGCGCGCATAGTGTGGGCTCAGCATTCCCAAGAGCTGCGTTTCTACCTGGTAGGCAGTCATCTTGATGGTGTCCGCGATCAGCTTGCGTTCCGTCTTCAAGGTCTCCAAGTCGGCGGCCGGAATCCGCCGAGGCAAGGCTTTCAATTCCTGACGGATGCGGGCCACTTCTGCTTCTGCCTCCGCAATCTGTGCTCGCTGCTGGCAATGAGCAATCTTGAATCCGCGAACCGTCCGTTGATGCGACTCGGAATCGGGAAGCCGCGTGAACCCTCAGGATTCTTCAGTACAACCATTGTAGCAAAATCAGGCATGGTCCACTTTCCCCCGTTTCGCGCCTGTGAATCGCTGGCAGGCCCAAGAGCATGGCTGGCAACTGGATGATCAGATCAGGGTCAGCGAATTGGGCTTTGGACGGGACGATGCCTTGGTGCTGGACACGCTGCAAGTCGTGGCGAACTGGTTGGGCAACCTGTTTCCGTGGGTGGGCTAGGACATGTCTGATCCAGAAATCGAGGCCACCATTGCTGATCACTACCGGCCGCGAACAACAATGCCGCCCTGGTCGTTGCCGCCTTCGCTGCTCCTCTGGGTGGCTGCCGTTTTCGCTTCGGAATGCAGATGAGTCAGTTCCTCCCGGAAAGCGCTCAAGTCGGCGGGCAGCGAATCGGTGGTACGTTGCTTGTCCATGGGCGTTGTATCTCCCGAGGTGCCGGAATTATCAGCTTACGAACCCTTTGATCGTCACGATCCGCGGAAGAATTCGTCCTGACGAGCTGATCACGGCAAAACCCGCAGAATCTGCCTGTCTTACCTGAGACGAACATCGCTGGCCGGAACAGTCTGCGCCATTTA
>SKKK01000521.1 GCA_007121535.1 Planctomycetaceae bacterium
ACCCCAAGATTTCGCCTGGACAACGCACTACGGATAGCCCTCCGCATTTTTTCCGTTCCTTTTGTTTGCAGACTTTACGGTTTCAAGCTACCGCGGGCTTCGATCCTGGCGGGGCTGCGATCGGCTTGGAGAAATCCCAGCGGCTTCACGCGTCGCGCCAAAAGAATTCATCCGTTCCACTTCCGGACTGAAGCGCCAACCGCTACGATCCAAGGGGTGGCCATGGTGAGAATCCAAGGGATGGACCGAAGCGGCGGTAACCCCCTTTCAAATTTTCGATCCCGCCGGCGCTTCTCGGTCATCCAGGTCGTTCTGTCGGTCAAGTGGTTGGGCCTGTCTCGGGGCCTTCCTATACATTAGAGACGAAGGTTGCGGACGGAAACGTGGAGGGCTAAGAAATGACACAGGCCGTACAGGAATTGCTTTGGAGGTTTGTCCCCGACCTGCAGCGGGACAAGCTTCGCGTGCAAGCAGGGACATCGGTCCGTCCAACGCAGGCGTTTACGGTGTGTATTGTACCTGGCGTGGTCACATCCTCATTATAGCCGGAAGCCGCTTCTGACCAGATGGTTGCCTGCCTTCAAGTCTGGTGATACGATGTTCAGGGGACGGGTCCCATGGGTAAGGAGGTGTCGTGATGGACCGGGAGACGTTCACCGAGACGATTCGGGCGTTTAAGCATCGGACGCCGTTCAAGCCGTTCACGGTGGCAACGGTTAGCGGGAACCGATACGAGGTCGATTACCCGAACGCGCTGGCCGTTCGGGAAGGCTTGGCGATCTTCGTCGGGCCTGGCAGAGTGCCGGTGTTCTTCGACCACGAAGGCGTTCGTGAGGTCATCGGCGACCTATCCGACCGCGAGGCTGAGGCCGGTTGAAAAAACCCCGAACAACGGGGATGCACGCGAGGCGGCGTTTGCGTCCTGGTTGATGCTTGGGTCACTCGCGCCGCCCGCGTGATCCGGATCGTTCGTTTGCCGATAGGAGACCCGACCCCTGGATATTAATCCGTACAAGCCGCCAGCTTCATACGAAGACAATGGGCAAGCTGTTTCGCCTCGCGTCTACTCGTTGCTGCTCTTGCCCGTACCTTTCCTCGTTTGTGGCGCGATCTTGTACGCGAGCACATGGATGAGAATTGGATTGGTTCATGTTCTCATGATCAGCATATTACCACTCGCGCTCTCCATGGCGTCGGCTTCTGCGATCTCTTCGTATATCGTTCGATCGCCGTGGGACCGTGTATTGAATGCCGTATATTGCGTTGGGTTGTTCCTGTTTTGGTCGTACGTTGCTACCACCTTCCGTCTAAATCCGTTCCCTTGACCCGTTCCCGACGTTAAACGAACCGAGGCATGCACCGGAGCCGCGACCCGGCCTTAACAAAATAGAGGGCGTCACTTGTCGCTCCCCGGTGACGCCGGCCGTTGAACTAAGCCAGCAAGCTCGCTGTTTGAAGTGGTTCGGTTTTTGGTCGGGGGGCGACCGCACGGGCTCTGATCTGGTGTTGCTTCTGTGCCACGCAGTTTCTCGCTAGCTGATGACCGCCAAGTTGGCTCGCTTTGTCGGTCGGATGCGCGTTCGTGGGCACCCCCGCGGAACGCTGAGAACTCGGTTGGTCCGTTTTTCCCGCCTCGACGTCGCTGGCTTCGACCGGATCTGTGCGCAGCCGCTTTTTTCATCGCCGAATTCGCTCGTTGTGCGGGCCGCTCGGGGTTGGAGCGGTTCATCAGGCCAGCGTTCGGAAACCTCCGGGGGCGCGGTGGTGTGCCCTGAAGGGGCCGGGAGAAATCAGCCCGGGGCAGAGTGTAGCGCCGCCCCGGGATGGTGGTAGCAATTGGTTCCCAAGCCCTGAAGGGGCGGCACAGACCAATGCATCGATTGTCTCGCCCCTTCAGGGCTTTTTCGCCGCAATGATATGCTACCCAGGGCGACGGCGACGCTCGCACCACTCGCGTCGCCTTGCCCTGGGCTGGTATGTCGAGCCCCTTCAGGGCAAAGGCGACGCGAACACGAAGAACGTGCGGCTCGCTTCGCGGAACCGAGTCGTCACGGCGATGGCTGGCCCGGTTCGGATTCCCGGACGCTGGACGCGAAAAAACGCTCGCCACCGCCTCCGCGGCGCGGTAGGATGACGCTCCGCCGACTGGCGGACGGTCGTCCAGCGGCGCAACGACCGCAGACGGCCGCAGCCCACGAACCAACCGATGCACCGGAGGCCGCTTCGATGTCTTCCAAGTGGGCTAGTTTTTCGGTCTGATGCGCGTTTCTGATGCGTTCTGCGCCATGTTCCCGGCTCGGGAACCTTCTTCGCGGTTTTTGCCGAAAATCTCTTGCCCGATGCCCCGAGTGCCGATCAAGCGGGACTTGTGTGCTTGCGACGTAGGGTCGCCGCCGCCTGACTGGGGAAACGTCGGTCGTTCGCCTATCCTTACTATGGTCCTTGATTCCCGATCGATGAATATGGCTAGCCACCACAAGCGTACCGGATGGGCGACTAGCCGACGGACTGGGCACCGTCTTTTCCACTCGCAGACATCACGACAGCGGTCCTGGACATTCCAAGCGGATGGTCGGAACTTGGGCTTCTTAGAAAAACCGCATCAAGCGGCTGCGTCCCCGGTACGAACGGACCGGACAAAATTCGCCCTTTTTACGTCGATCGGCGTTTCTGCATCCCATTTTGCCACGAGCCGAGCCCTTCGAGCGTGCTTGCCCGATTGACATCGCTGACGAACATCGGCTAGAATGGCCCCCGTACAAGCGGTTGCGTCGATTGGAATCCGCATACGTCGGCCGTCCCACCCGCCCGACCGCTTCCTGGCTCACTTCAACGCTCAATCTATCCCGCCTGCTCCCGTGGCCGAGGCGTCTTGAACCCAACCCCCTTTTCCACGGGGGGAGCCAGGATAGATTGCAATACGTTCTGCCGCAAACTCGCAGCGGGACAGGAGCCCGTCCTATCAATGCACACAAGTGTACTCGTTGCTGACAACGGAGATATCTACGACTTGCTGGATCGGTTTGCAGCCTACGATGGCGAACCAAGTTCCGATGATGCTCGGTGGGACAATTTCGGTGTCGGCGGCATTTTTGCCGGTGCACTCCCACTTGCACGTCGGTCGGCTTGGCGTCGTTGGTTGCCATTTGTGCCACGCTGGATCACCGGAGTATCCGTGGCTCGCAAGTCTGACGTCGACACAGAAGCTTTGCTATCGAACCCACCGATGGCTCTGTTTTTCCAAGGCGTGCTGCATGAATGCCCGCTGTCCGAGGAACCAGAAGATGACGCACACATTTTGGCCGCATGGGAAGCGACGTTTCGTAGGCTGTATGATGAAATACCCGAAGATGCCACACTCCAAGTTGTCGACGCTCATAGTTGAGGCCGTGGAACATTTCGTTAACGGCCTCGCGCTTCGGCGAGCTTCTGGCGCGCCGCCTCGATTTTGCTCGGCAATCCCCGTTGAGGGCTACATTGCTCATGAAAACGATCGCCAAACAGTTCCTGACACTGCCCGCCGATCAAAAGCGGACGGTGCATTTCACGCTTTGCGAAAACGCGCTCCAGCGATGGCGAGACTTTGTCGCATCTCACGTTCGACTTGGATACACGGAAACTGTCTGCGGTACACGCCAAGTGGTTGACGCGAAGTTGCCAGAAGACGCATTCCGCTCGGCACAGTTCGGCCACGATGTGGCAGCGGTGGACGAACGATATCTGGAACCGATCGCCGCAATGCAAGACCACGATCTCGAGTTTCCTGACGCAGTCGAGTACGCATACTACGCCGTCTACAACCTATTCCGGAAATACGCCTGCCACGAAACATCGACGACTGGCTGATTGTGAACCAAGCACTATCGTCACAAACCGAGGAATCGAAATGGTGGTCATTGCTTCAAGAAGCAATGGCTCGCGCAATGTAACAAGCGGATGAACGCGAGTCGGCAAAGGCCGGCACGCTCGGCACGCTCGGCACGCTCGGCACGCTCGGCACGCTCGGCACGCTCGGCAATGTCAACTCCCGTCCGCGTTACCCGAATCGTTACGACCCAAACCCGACCGCCACGTAGAGAATCGAACGCTCGTCGACGAGGCTGAAACGGAACGTTCTCGCGCGGGGTGGAAGAATGGCGGCATTGTGATGTGCCCGGGCCTCACCGCCGACCCCGCGTCGGCGGAAGGGTGGCTGGTCGGCTAGAACGTCCGACGCCCAAAGAATATTTTTTTCCCTCGCCGTCGGCCGCAGCAGGCGGCCGACGGCGAGGGAGGGGGCGGGTTGTGGCGGGCGCGGCGTCTAGCCCTCCAGTCGTCGCTCCGCCGACGCGGGGTCGGCGGCGGCGGGGGATACGACGACGGCATACATAGGTCCGTTTACTGCACAGACCGAGTCACCAATGGCCGCGGGAACGAACAGGTCGGCTCGCGGGGTCAAATTCGGGATGTTGGCATTGCCCACTGGCCTTTTGCCGAGCCACCATGTATCGTGATGTCTACGGAAAAACGAACCACCGCCCGACGAACAACCGTCGACCGCATGGCACGGCGGGTCGTCTCCTGTGGGCAAGCGAAAATCGTAACCATCCGATGCACACGCGAGGCGGCGGCGACGTCCTCGCACATGGTTGAATCACGCGCGCCGCCCGCGTGATCGGGAACGTTCTTTTACTGCGAAAGGATCACACATGCCGTCTACGGGCTTTCACTCTGAATGGCTGACTGTTGGACACCATCGCGTCCTTCTCCACAGCCGTGCCAGTTTCCCTGACGAGAATATGCGGTTCATGGCGAACGTGGCTGCGATCACCTGTGATGCAAACTCCGAGGGGCGTGCACGTGTTGTCGAGATCTTCTATGACGACAAGGCTTGCATTTGGACGGTGAGCGTCGCATCGACTGACGCCGCTGACAAGCAATTGGAAGATACCCTGCTTACGGTCTTTCACACGATGTACGGTGACGGAAACATCGAGCCCCAAGTGCAGATCGTCGAAGAGGGGAACACGGATTCGGATCATTACGACCGAACGGAGCATTTGAGTGTCAGTGCAGGCGTCGCGGTTGATCGTTGGCGGCACGGAGATGTTGAATACCAGGGGACCGTCAGGCCGCCAGCGTGAACTCGACCGTTGGCGGGGCAACGAACAAACGAAACGCAAGAATAACCGGTATATGGCCTCTTCTGTCAAATGGCCGAATAAAGGGGTCAGGAGCATATACTGGGCAAACCGGGCAATGGCGGCAAGAAGGCATGCAGGGCCCCGCCGAACCAATCTGATGCACGCGAGGCGGCCGCGACGTCCTTGCACATGGTTGAATCAGGCGCGCGGCCCGCTTCATCGGGAACGTAACGATCCCAACAGTCCGGGATCTTGGGACATTGTGCGGAAACTGGCCGCGACACGGCGTGGTGCTTGGCGAGCATGGGAGAATGCCCACGGCTTGCCCGTGGGATCGTTACGTTTTTCGCTGGAGCCGCGCGTGGTTCGAGCACCGAACGTGAAACTCCCACGGGCAAGCCGTGGGCATCTGAACCGTTGCGCAACGACGGACCGGGAATGGTCGGTGGGACGGCCGCCGACGGCAGGTGATCGACCGTGACCACTGCTTGCCTCGGAGCCGCGATCCGGGGCTCGAAAGTCGTTGAATCACGCGCGCCGTCCGTGTGATCGGGAACGTAACGATCCAAACTCCGCCCTCGCGGATCGAACTGGACGCTCGTAGACGACGCCGCCGAAACCGAACATCCTCGCGCGCGGCGACAAACGGCGGCATGGCGACGAGGCTGAGCCTCACCGCCGACCCAGCGTCGGCGGAAGCGTGACCGGCCGGCTAACGACCAACACACAAAGAATATTTTTTCCCTCGCCGTCCGCCGCCTGCAGCGGCGGACGGCGAGGGAGGCGGTGGGGGCGGGCGCGGCGTCTAGCCCTCCAGTCGTCGCTCCGCCGACGCGGGGTCGGCGGCGGCGGGAGACACAACGACCGCAAACACTGGCCCGTTTACTACGCGAATCGAGTCACCAATGCCCACGGGAATGAACAGGTCGGTTCGCGACGTCACATTTTGGATGATGGTATCGCCCACTGGCCTTGCGCTGGGCCTCCGTGTATTATGATGGAGGCGGGTCGTCAACTTTTGGGCAACGGCAAATCGTAACCATCCGATGCATACGCGAGGCGGCGACGTCGTCGCACGTGGTTGAATCACGCGCGCCGCCCGCGTGCTCGAGAACGTTCGGCGATCTGCCTCGGGGCGGTGTGATGCTCGAGCGGCAGTTGCAGGGGGAGCGTCGTGACGGCTTGGAGAATCGGATTCGACGAGAACATGCGTCTTGAGGGGAGATACCCGTATGTCCACGCCCATTTTGTGTGTGCTGGGGGCAATGGGTGCGGGGAGAATCTTCTTCCCGGACGGGCCGACTGGGTTTCTGGTCGGCTACCTGCTTGTTTCATACATGGCGAGTTGCGGGTTTACAGATATCTGGTAGGACGTCGGGCGTGCGGACGTAGCGGCATGTCCTATCTGGCGACATCGCTGGTTGCAAGACTAGCGGCAGAAAGATGTTTCGGATTGTTGGCTCGTGAAGTTGTCTTTTGGGAGGAGGGCTTGGCGTGAGGTTTGTCGTTACAATTGACCGCGACGAAGATGGAGTGTGGGTCGTTGAGTGTCCCGCAATCCCCGGCTGTGTCAGTCAAGGGGGCACACGAGGTGAGGCGTTGGAGAATGTCAAGGACGCCATTGCTGCCTGCTTGGCGGTTCGGTCCGAACGCGGAATGCCATTGACCGTCGAAACACAGCTAGTTGAGGTGCTGGCCTGATGGCACGTCTGCCACGATTGAGCGGTCGCGAAGCCGTACGGGTCTTCGAGTCTATGGGGTGGCGGAAGGTCCGCCAGAGTAGCAGTCACATCATCCTGGTTCGAGAGGGACACCAAGCGACGCTTTCCGTTCCGGACCACAAAGAGGTGGCCGTCGGCACGCTGCGCAGCCTGATCCGCTCGGCTGGGTTGACCGTCGAGGAATTCGCGGATGCTGCTGGGTGAGCGCTGTATGCGGCGCGGAGTGGCCAGGGACAATCCAGGGAGGCCATGATGAGTGTCCAAGCGATGCGCGCAAGCGGGACACGATCCAACGAAGTGGCGCGTCCACTGCCCGCTGCGTGATCGCGGTCGTTCGGACTCAGACGGTGGTGCCAATGTGGACGATGAAACAAGTTCGCGAGTTGGTCGAATGCGAGTTGCGTCGCAGTGCTGTCGTTGCCGCATGGCTTGGGTACGGCGAGCCGCTGTTTCTTGAATTCGCCAGGGCGTCTGGAACTCGAAGGGGCACTCGGAAGTGTCAGAAGATGGCCGATTAACCCTGCGATTCGATGGGCGTCGCATCCTAACGGTCGCGCCCTGGCCTCTGGATGAAGGGCTGTCGGATGCCTGGTCCCTAACGCTTCACGGTGAAAAAATACTCGCGGTTTCAAACGCCAGGCAAATCGCGATCGTCGAACGGCACGTTCCGATTCGGGACTGGTTCGTCGCCAAGTCATAGGGGGGACGAACCGGTATATGGCCTCTTCTGTCAAGTGAACATACGGATAGCGCTCCGCATTTTTTCCCTTTTTTTCTTGGCAGGCTTTACGGTTTCAGGCTCCCGAGGGGTTCGATCCTGACGGGC
>SKKK01000121.1 GCA_007121535.1 Planctomycetaceae bacterium
GCCACCAGCAGATCCCGTCGACGGTCCCCCTGGATAATGAACGGCTGCCAGATTCTCCAGGCATACGGATGCTGTTCCACCCGCCGGACAACCCGGATATCGGTGACATCGCCCTCGTAGACCGCTTCCTCTGCCAGACTTGCGGCCACGATCA
Organism: Planctomycetaceae bacterium; assembly: GCA_007121535.1. GTDB lineage: Bacteria > Planctomycetota > Planctomycetia > Pirellulales > Pirellulaceae > SKKK01. The sequence goes on from SKKK01000121.1 coordinate 155, forward strand.
TCAACAGCGCAGTAAACGCCACAATCACACCTGTCTTCATGCTCGTCTCCCATTCGCTTGCCCGCAATTCGCTTGCCCACTCTCCCTGCCTGTCTTCCCCTGCCTGAACTCATTCCGGCTTGGGCTTACTCTTCCGTTTCGCTCTAGGGGACAGATTCGGCGCATCGGTCTTTGGCAGCCATTTGGCCAGGTCCGCCTTGATGGACGCATACTCGGGCCTGGCGGCCAGATTGGTCCATTCGTGTGGATCGTTCTGATGATTGTACAGTTCCTCGCCACCGTCCGCATAGCGGATGTAGCGCCAGCGTTCGCAGCGCACCGTATGGTTGCCCGGGCCGTGCGTGGTCAGCGCAGGACGCTGGCGCACGTGCTGGGGATCGACCAGCAGCGGCACGAGACTGATCCCATCCAGGTCGCCCGGCGATGACAGCCCGCACAGTTCATTCAGCGTCGGGAACAGATCCAGGGTGCTGGCCGGTTGTCCGGTGCGCGACCCTGGCTCGGTCACACCTGGCGCCGCGACGATCAGCGGGATGCGCGTCGAGCGTTCCCACAGCGTGAACTTGTGCAGATGGTCTTTTTCGCCGAAGTGCCAGCCGTGATCCGACCAGAACACCACGATCGTGTTGTCCGCCAGGGGGCTGGCGTCCAGGGCATCCAGCAGGCGTCCGACCAACGAGTCGGCGAAGCTGATGCAGGCCAGATACGCCTGGAGCACCTTTTCGTACTGGCCTTCGCGGCGGATCAGTTCGAGATCGCCGCGCCGCTGGGCGGCCATCCGTTGTCCGCCCTCGGGAACGTCGTCCAGATCGTTCTCCTTGATTGGCGGCGGAGTCACCGTTTCCGGCGGGTACATGTCGAAGTACTTGCGCGGCGCATACCAAGGCAGGTGCGGCATGTAGATGCCGGCCGCCAAAAACAGCGGCTTGTCGTGCCGGGCGGCCAGCACCTTTTCGGCCCAGGCGACCATCCGGCCGTCGCCCATCTGCAGATCATCGCGGTCGAACGGACCCCAATCGAATTCCCGCGCGTTCTGTGGCGGCCGAGACAGCGAGGCGACCGCCGGGATCTGGTTCAGCGGGAAACCGGGCGGCCACCGAAAATCGGCCGCGCTGCCACCGTCCCACGAATGGATCTGCGCATGGCTGTCGAACACCTGGTCGAAGTACTCGTCCCAGTCGCTCGGCCGATTGTTGCCGGGAGTGTGGTGATGCACCTTCCCGCCGCCGACAACATGGTAACCGTTGGCCCGGAAATGCTGCGGGATGGTCGTCAAGTCGGGCAGCACCTCGTGCCAGCGGACGCTGTTGTCGTAGATTCCCGTGGAACTGGGCAGCTTGCCAGTCAACGTCGACACCCGCGAGGGATTGCAGACCGGCGCGGTGACGTGGCCGTTGGTAAACAGCATCCCGCGATCGGCCAGCCGATCGATGTGGGGCGTCTTCACATCCGGATGGCCGTCCAGGCAGCCCACCCAATCGTTCATATCGTCCACGATGATCATCAGGACGTTGGGTTTTTGTTCCGCTGCGGATGGGAAGCCAACAGACTCGATTGGCTGGTCCGCTGCCAAGAGTACGGCCAGCGGTATCAGAAGAGAGAACAAGCACAAAGGGATGGTGCGGGTCATTATGTGTCTACCTGTGGTTGATCGTTGGCCGAAAACGACTCCCGACCCCTTTGCCGATCCCTAGTCTTTCGCGGGCCCGGCATCGCTGGGAACTTCGGGTTCCGGGCCGAAAAAGTAATCGGGATACCCCCAATGATACTCTCTCGCAACCGCGCGGCGTCGCACGGAGTAAACTTCTTCTTTCAAACGCTGGAGGATCGCCGGATTTAGCAGCGGATCGGGCGATTGTTTGCGCCATTGGGCAAGACGTTGCTTCAAGTCCGCGAAGATCGCGGCGTGTTCGGGCGAATCGGTCAAGTCTTGGAACTCGTACGGATCGGTCAGCAGATCGTACAGCTCGTAACGCGGCGGCTGCTGCTGGCGTTGATACGCGGTCCGTATCAACGGGGGCGCCGCGGCGATGACCGCTTCGACGAACGGCAGCTCCGAATAGATCTTGTTGGTGTCCGGATGGAATTCGCCGGGCAACAGATTCTCGATCAGCTTGTACCGCTCGTCGCGCACGGCGCGCTGCGGGAAGAAATTGGCCACCGTGGCGTGGGTATGGAACTCGGTAAACAGATGACTACGCCACGCGGGCTGCTCGCCGGCCAACAGCGGCACCAGCGACCGGCCGGGCAGGTCCGGCACCGGCGCCGCGCCGCCGATCTCCAACAGCGTGGGCATCAGATCGATGGTCGAGACCAGTTCCGTACGGACTTGCGGCAGGGCTTTTCCCGGCCAATGCACGATCAACGGGACGCGCGTCCCGCCCTCGTAACTAGTGCGTTTGCCGCGCAGCAAGTCGATGCCGTGATCGCTCAGGAAGATCACCAGCGTGTTGTCGGCTTTGCCGGACCGATCGAGCGCGGCCAGCAGGTCGCCGATCAGCGAATCGAGTCGGCTGATGCAGTTGTAGTAATCTGCCACCAACTGACGCAACTCGGGGTGATCGATGCCAAAATGGGGCAGGGACCTGACGTCGGCGGCGGTCAGCGGATGCTCCGGCAGACCGTCCACCTGAGTGAGAAACGGATCGTGCGCCTCGGGGTAATTAATATGCAGGAAGAACGGCCGGTCATTGGCCTGGAAAAAGGACTCGGCGTGCCGAGCGTAATCGGCCAAGTTGTTCCGGGCGAAATTCCCGCGGGGGATCTCCTGCACGTCGTAGGGAAAAGCCGAGTGCGGATTGACGTGCAGTTTGCCGATGATGCCGGTACGGTAACCGGCCGCCTTCAGGCTGCGCGGGACGTTCGGCGTATCCTCGCGGTACATACGGAACCCCCAGGTCGCCAGACCGATCTGGCCGTTCTGATGGGGATAGAGCCCCGTCAGGATACTCGACCGCGACTGGCTGCAACCCGCCTGAGTCACATAGGCGCGCCGAAACAGCACCCCTTCTGCGGCCAAACGGTCCAGGTTCGGCGTGCGGGCATACGGGTCGCCGTAGCAGCCCAACTCCGGACCGTGATCCTCGGAGACGATCAGCAGGATGTTCGGCTGGGCACCCAGGGCATCCCAAGTGCCCAGCAGCAACAGTGACAGGGAAGTGACGGCAACCAGTGCGAATCGGTTCATGGTAGGCCAGGCTCTTTTGTTGAGTTCCTCTGGTGGGAATAAGGACCTAATGCGTTGTCCCATCCGAATTCTCGGCTCGCGAGAGGTGAGCGGCAAGGCACTAGTAAAGGGCAAACCCACCAACCATTGAAGAACCGGATCGAGTCAGTTTCATGATCCTGTCAGCTCCTAATGACAACCTACAGACCGCAACCCCGGCGTGACGACTTGCCCGTGACCGGGAAAAATCGCCACACTCCTTTAATTATTACGAAACGGCTGCTTGAATCATATTGTCAATTTGCGTAAAATTGTTATCAATTTCACTACTCCTGGACGCTCAGCTCTGTGCCCTTTGACGTTCGGCTTGCCCAAAGGGAATGCGATGGAACTCAAAAGCATGCCAGCTCGGTCATCACGGCCGCCAGGTCGGGCAGATGCCGGGGCTTCCGCGACTTCCGGCCACCGCGATGTCCTTTTGGCGCTCAGTTGGTACTATCCAGAGATACACCGCGGGGTGGCCCGTTTTGCCCGCGACCATGCTTGGCACGTGACGTTTGATTTTGACGATCCGATTCCCAAGCACTGGAATGGCGATGGAGTGCTGACGCTGCTGGGGGTGCAGCAGGACTTATGGCGGCGTCTGCGAAAATGGAACGTACCGATTGTGGACCTTGCCGAAAGCTGTCCGGACATCCCGTTGCCTCGAGTCACCATGGACAACGCGGAGATAGCCCGGATGGCGGCCGAGTATTTCCTGGATCGCGGCTACCGCCAGTTTGCGTTTGTGCATCGCTGGGAGCTGGGGGTCAGCCGGCGGCGGAGGGAGCACTTCCGGGCAGCCATCGAGTCGCGAGGGTTTCGGTGCAGCGTCCTGTCATGGCAACAAGAGCGACGGCAGCGGGCGGACACGCGTGAGCAACGTCAGCGCTGGCTGGTGCGCCGCTTGTCCGAGTTGCCCAAACCCCTGGCCGTTTTCGCTCGTGACAATGAAGCGGTCGAAGTTCTCGAAGCCTGTTTTGCGGGTGGGCTGGTGGTTCCCGACCAAGTTGCCGTGTTGGGAGTCGACAACACGGAACTTGTCTGCGATTGTCTGCGCGTTCCGCTCTCCAGCATCGACAACAATCTGGAACAGGTGGGTTACGAGGGGGCAGTGCTTCTGGAGCGGCTGATACGCGGCGAGACGGCCCCCGCGTCGCCCCTGTACGTTCCCCCGGCCGGGATCGTCGAACGCCGCAGCACCGACAGTCTGGCGACCGACCATCCCCAGGTGGCCGTCGCCCTACGGTTTATCCGGGACAACGCGGACCGCCAGATCGGCATGATCGACATCGTCAAACAGGTGGCGATGTCGCGCAGCGGTTTGGAGAAAGCGTTCCGCGAGCACTACGTGCGGGCTCCGATGGAAGAACTCCGCCAAACGCGACTCGCCCGCGCCAAGAAGCTGCTACGCGAAACGGACGAGAAGGTCGCGGCGATCTCCCAGTTGGTGGGATTCCAGACGCCCCAAAACCTGTGCCGCATCTTTCGCCGGCAACTGGGAGTCACGCCGAAGCAATACCGCACCGCTCGGCAAGCTCCACGCAGACGCTCTTCTCGGGTTCCTGAACCGGGCCTGTCCGATCCTAGTCCGGATTATTCATGACGGATGTAGGGGGTGTGCAGCAAGCCGGTGTCCGCTGGTGTGTTACGTACGGTAATCACTCGATTCTGTTAGATCACGGTGTCACTACGGCATTGGCTTGCGGAACACACCACCGGCGAAGCAACCTTCATCCGCACACCTTACGGTGAATAATCCGGGTTGGCCAGATTCTGCTGGACGGCCAACTCCGCCGCGCCGATCCGGCGGCCGGCGGCGTTGCGGCCCCGACCAACGTCAAGGAAACGAGCAAGCGATGGTGGTTCATAGTCGGGAAAGGGCTTCCTGTGTCAAGGGTGCAAGTTGTTTTGAGCTTGGCCGGCTGCGGCGGGAATTGAAACCCTAACCTTTCACTTAATCTCTTTCTTACTATCGTGGAGCCGGAAGATTAGGTGAAAGATTATGGTGAAGGAGCAAGGCGTCTTTCAAACTCCGCGGGGCACCGCCCAATGTCCGCCTTGACGGTACTGGCGGGACAGCAACGCGTTGGCTTGTTCGTCGCCGAGGATCTGCTCGGTGTCGGTGTCGATCCGCAGTGTACGCTCCGCTCGCAGGGCAGCGTTGGCCAAATGGACCAAAGCCACGCTGTCATGGCCGATGGCCACGTCGGCGTTAGGCTTCCGGCCGCTTCGGACAGCGTCCAGAAAGTCGGCGTAGTGGTTGCCGACCAGGCTCGGCGGATCCTTCGGCTTGGCGTCCTCGATCCGCTTGTTCCGCTCACCGTAGACCGCGATTCTGCCACGCTTGCTCAGAACCATCTTACCGGCAGTGCCGTAGAATTCAGCGCCGCTGTCGACGTTGTGCGGATAACAGGTATCCCACAGCCGCATCTCGAAGATCAATTGCCGCCGTTTTCCCACTCGTCCATCCCCGGGCCATTCGAACAAGCAGTTGGCCGTGTCGGCGAATTCCTGGTCGTCATCAAAAAAGTACTTTCCCCCCACAGCCGTGGCCAGGGTCGGCAACCCTTCCACGCCCAGGCCCCAGCGGGCATAGTCGATTTCGTGCGTGCCGTCGTTGCCGATGTCGCCGGTGCCGAAGTTGTACCACCAGTGCCAGTCGTAGTGGAACCGGTTCTTCTGGAAGGGCATCCATTCGGCCGGACCAACCCACAGATCGTAGTCCACTCCGGGCGGTGGATCGCTGGGACGCTCGCGACCAATGTTTCTCCGGCGTTGGATGTTCCAAGCTTTTGCGACCAGCACTTCGCCAATCACGCCCTCGCGAAGCATCCGGATGGCGTTGGCGATGAACGGATCCGAGCGGCTTTGCGTACCGTGCTGGACCACCACCTTGTTCCGGCGGGCGGCGCCCACCAGCAGTCGGCTTTCGCGCAAGCTGTGGCTCTGGGGTTTTTCCACGTACACATGTTTGCCCGCTTCACACGCCATGATGGCGACCGGAGCGTGCCAATGGTCGGGCGTGGCCACCACCACGGCGTCGACCGTCCGATCGTCCAGCATACGGCGCAGATCGGATACGGCGTGTTTGGCACGCACCTGCTGTTGCGTTGGACCGCGTCGCGATTCGTCGGGGTCGCACACATAGGCGATATCGGCCATGCTGGCAAAGGCATTGGCCAACCTCCGGCCTTGGCCGCCGCAACCGATCACTCCCACAGACAATCGCTGGTTGGCTCCGGCAGCGTTCAGGCCGCCCGTCCAGGCCCAAGCGGCAGCCCCAGACGAGGCCGCCGCGGTGTGTTTCAGGAACGATCTTCGATTCGAGTCACTCATGGCAGGTCTCCGTTGGGTTTCAGAAAACTCGTGAGGTCCCAGTCCGGGTTGTGAGCGGAAGGGCGCTAGCCCCCGGTTCTTTCCACGCCCACCGGCGGCTAGCGCCGTGCCACTCACCTGGGACGTGACAGCTTGATCATACCGTTTGCTGCGAAGAATCCCAAGCGTCGAGTCTTACACATTCCGCCAAAACTTTTGCACTTTTCGCGGCGCCCCTTCACGCGCGACAGGCTGACCAAAGATGGTGTAACACCCTTCGCTGGCGTGCAGCTCGCCGCAAGCGGTGCCAGTGATCACCTGACCGATCGATAGCAACCCTTTCCATTCGCGGCCAAGATGATGCTCGCGGCGGTGGGTATTCATGATCTGGGTTTCCAGCAGATTCAGGGAGTCCAGCAGATTACGGTATTCGATCTACGTACTTTCGGCGAAGGAACTCGTGGTTGACCGGCAATCTGTTGGCCTCCCTGAATCTGCTGGAGAATATGCATTTGTACGAAGCGGTCGGCGAACGAAGCAAAGGCCGACGCTGGACGGGCGCAACGCTCACGTCAACTTGGTTCAACTGTTGATCTGACCGGCACTGACGTTGTCTCTAAGCTAGTTCGCCGAACCGAGCGCCGCCACCGCCGATCGACTGGCTGGCGAAAGACCGTGCAAGAAATCAAAGCATCCCTCGGCCCGGACACCGAACACAAGGCCTGACCCCGGCCAAGCCCGCCAGCACGGCGAGTTGGGCGGCAAGACCGTGCTCATGCCATTCCACAAGGGCCGGCCGTCTGCCCATCTAATAGGAAGCCAACAAGTCGGACGCCCGGATGGCGGCTCGTCCAGGAGTGGCGGGTACAGGGGTTTGAATTGGTTCGCCAAGGCGTGTTAGGAGGCCAGCCCGCCCGCGCCGTCCCTGACGAATTAGTGCCCACGCGTCCTGACCAAATAGCCCCAAAGCTACGAAACGGAGTATCGCCCAACGCCCGCTCACTAAGCATGATCGTGTTGGATAGACCATCGGTGATCTGTGCTATCGTGATGGGGTCTCCCCAACGGTGGAAAGGCGTATCAGCATTCTGGTTGCCAGGGTGTGGGAAGACGGATTCACTCATCACATAGTTCGATTTGCTCAGATTGTCCGCATTAGGGTTCGGCCTCGTCAGCAGAATCTGTGGGTGGATTTTGGCTCCGGTAGGTCGCCAAGATTATGATATAGCACGGTTTCCAGCACATCCAGATTCCGAAAACCGTACGATTTTCTCATGGTCACTTTTACTTTGTTGTTCAGACCCTCCACAACCCCTGACGAAATGGTGCCTTTGGCGCGGAACCAATTCAGTAAGAGTGCTTCATGGCGACGCAAGGAACGCGCGACTTTCTTCATGGGCTCCAAACGCGAACGCATCGCTCGCGTACACCACTGCCGGAGAAACTTTTGTGCCCAAGCGGCGGACCGATAAGTCCAGAATCGTTGAAAGTCTTCGCGGAGCAAATAAGCCCGTACAGATTTGAGGTTGTATTTCAATATTTCCGAAAGCTTCACGGTCTCCTTGTCGGTCAAGTTCTTTCGAAGCTTCAAAAGGCACCAGCGGGCTCGCGTCAGAATGGGTTCGTAACCAGTGGTCTTCAACTGCTGGACCTCTAATCGGCGGACTTCATCGATCGCCTTGTTCATGTTCGCCATGACATGGAAACGATCCAGGATATGAAGAGCAAAGCCCGCTCGCTTCGCCACCGTCGTCAGGTAGGCGGACCACATATCGCTGCACACGTAACGTAACGTCGGACGAAGTTGACTTCCCAGCAAATCGAAAAAACGGTGCAGCGTCTTCTCGGTGCGATCTCTGCCAATCCATAACAAACGACCACTGCCGGAACCAATCTCGTATACCAATGTCACAAATTGGTGGCCTCGCTTCCATTGGATCTCGTCGATACCGATGGCTTCGATACCGCTCTCGTCGCGATGCACCAGGCCCCAGGAAACCACGTAACGTACCGCTCGATACACGGAATCCCAACTGGTATGAAAATATCGAGCCACGTCCTGCCACGGCAGACGTCGCGCCCAACGTGCCAAGAACAAGCGGTAGCTGTGCGTTGGATGGCACTTCCCGTCGGCCCAGGGGACCCGCTCGACACGAATCCCACACTGCGGACATTCCACACGCCGCATCGCATAAACCCACAGCACCGTCATGCCCCAAAGCGGCACGAACCCGAACTCCCGCGCCGAAAGTCGGTCGTATCCGGGACGTTTCTCACCGCAGCCGGAACACTCGGGACGACCGTTGGCTCGCTCCCGGATCTCCACCCGAACCTTTGGCGGGGAACAGGATGTATCGAGCGTCGCCCGGCCATAAACGAAGGACTTGAGCGGCTCGACGTGATTGAGTATTCTTTGCAATTGCATTCTCGTTCGCTCCTGGAGGGGTGAAGGTGTGTGGTACACGATCACTTTTTACCAGGAGCTCGAACGGGGATGTACCCCACTTCGATGCTGTACTGGACGCCAGTGCCCACCGGTCCAGGACCAGGTTACCTTTGGGAATCATCGAGCAACGCGGACCATGCCGGTAATCTCTGCAACCTCCAAACATCTCCCCCAGTGTCCAACACGGCTTGGGGTGCTTCGGTTGTCGCAGCTTGGCTCTTGAGTCAATACCCAGCCATTTCTTTCGCCGCAACTATCGATCACCCGTTCATGTCGATGGTTGCGGCGAAAGAAATGGCGGACCACCGGCGAACAGTTCCCCGCTATTGGCCCGTTTACAGCCAAAATTCTCCTATTCTTACCCACAAATTCTGCCAAAGACCCGAAATCTTCAAGTCCGGCGCGGGCCCGTGAAACGCCCGCGCCGCAAAAGAATACCACGCGTCCCTCATCTCTCGCTCGAAGAAGTGCGTCCGGTAATGATGGGCCCCCTTCTATGAACCGCATGAATAGTCCAACCTCATCAAGAAACGGCCATATGGTTCTTAACCTCTCCAGTGATGGTACATATCAACCGTAAGTTGTGTGCGACAGATTCTCCGTCGATTGTATGCCTTTTCGTTTGTGTCTGCAAGACAGGCGAATTGAATTCGGCCCAACATGCCGAAAGAGATCCTGGACCGCGGATATCCGCTTTGCTGAGACCGACCGGGGCGGATTGTTGACCAGCTCCAAGCTGCCTCGGTCACATCGACCGACGTACGTCCGGACAATCGTCTGGCAGACATGATATGCCGGAAATACCGCCGTTTTCGGGACCCGAGGGGTTTGGAATTCGGCGGATGCGGGGTCCCGGCGTCGCCGCGTGACGTATTGCGTGTTCGGAAGTATGCGGGCTTGGGAGTGTCTATTGGAGGTTGCGAATGGGGCTGGTGATAAGCGAGCGTGCATGTCGTGCATGTTGGCAAAAGGTGCCCGCGCTCGGTGCGGGGAGTTCTTTGGACTTCAGGTTCTGCAATGGGTGGGTCATCAACGAAACGAGGTAACCAAGTGTTCAGAATTCGTTCGTGACCGAGTTTCCGTGACGCCAAAGGCGTCGAACTCCAAAGCCCAAGGTCGCGGTACTCCGCGCACTTTGGGTTGCCGAGTTGCACGAAAGTACCACGAAAGCCCAACGGGGTTTTACACGCTGACCCTCAGCGGCTTTCGCCCACGGCCATCAGGTGCGAAAGGGTCCGGAAGTACAACCGATTTCCCGCGATGGCGGGCGTGGATCGCGTCGGTTCGCCCAGCGGATTGCGGCCCAACAAGCGGAACTGCCGCTCGGCCGCGATCACCAGCACGGTCCCGTCGTCGGCGATGACGTAAACCTTGCCGTCGCCGTAGACGGGCGAGCCGGAGAATCCGCCGCTCAGTCGCTCGCGCCAGTGGATCGCGCCGGTCCGGACATCCGCGCACGACACCATTCCACGATCGTTGAACAAGAACAGCAAGTCATCTTTGGCCAGCGCGCACGGTACGTAGGGGGCGTTGCTTCTGATCTCGTAAGCCACCTCGGGCGAATTCGAGACCCTGACCGCCACCAAACGGTTTCCGCCGCCTCCCGAGCCCGTACTGCCGAAAATCATGCGGTCGGTGACCAGAGGCGAACTGACCACTCGCTGGGGTAAACAGTCGGGGACTCGCCAATTCTCCCGGCCTGTACGCGGATCGACGCTGTAGACCCCTTCGGCCGTGCTGGTGCAGATCAACTGAGGCGGTTGTCCGGGCAACTGCAAGATGGCCGGCGTGGAATAGCAGACGCGAATGCTGGTGCGCGGGGTCCGCCAGCGTTCGATCCCCGTACTTCTTTCGACAGCCAACAGATAACTCTCGCCCGCGATCTGGCCCGGTTCCAGTTCTTCGGCCTGCTGGTTGTTCGACAGGATCACCAGATCCTCGAACAACATCGGCGACATCCCGAAACCGTGCTGGCTGGTCCACGGTCCCAAATCCAGCGTCCACACGTCATTCCCATGATGATCCAACGCCAAGAACGTGACTCTCTCAGGGGTGGACCATGCCCAATAGACTCGATCGCGGTCCACTGCTGCGGTCCCGGACGCGAAGGTGTTGCGCAGATGCAGATGGTGTGGGGTCGAAGGGTACTCGCGACGCCACAATTCCGTTCCGTCCGTGGCCGAGTAGCAAAGCAAGTAGCGCGTCGCGCGGTCAGGATCGGCACTCATCAAGAAGATCCTGTCGCCCCACAACACCGGAGACGAGTGCCCTTGTCCCGGCAGCCTGACCCGCCAAGCGAAATCCGACTCGTTCCAAGCGACCGGCAGCCCTTGGGACTGTGCGAGTCCCGTACCATTCGGTCCGCGAAACCGAGTCCACTCCTGTCCCCAAGCTGTGCTGCACAGCAAGCCGATGATCGTTAGGCTGAACGCTGAATGAATTGCGATTCGTCCCATGGAATTCGTTATCCTTTGCTCGAGGGAATTCACCGCGCTCGAAGGCGTGGCGCCCGCCGGAAAAATTTGAGAGGCCGTAAGAAAACCGTTCGGCGCGGGTCTCGTGCGTCGTGAACGCATCCGGATCCCGACCATCACATCTCACCAACAGCCTAGCATCGGGATCGAGCCATCGCAATCAGGTCCGTCAACTTCGTCGGCGACGCCAAGGGGAAGCGATCCAAGGACGCGTAAAGCTGACGCCGGTTCATCGACTTCCCGTGCAGGATCCGACAGGTAAGGGTAACGCAACGGGGTCAGGCGTCGTTTTCGGCCGACGACCAACCCTATGGAAACGAGCTTGTCCGAAAACAATTCCCGCCCCCTTTCCGCCGATTCCACCAAGAAACCTGTCCGGGTGCTTACTTTAGCACCAGGCGCTGGTAGACGGATTGCAGGTCGTCTTCGTCGGCGATCAAGCCGGTCAGGACGACGTTGTGGTTCCGAGCTTCACGGAAGAACGTTTGATTGGTCCAAGCGGATGGCAGTTTCACGCGGGCGGCGTTCTCGCCGGGGATTCGAGCGACTTGGGCGCCGCGAGCGTTCAGCGATTCCAAAAAGCGGTCGACAGCGCCGGACTGCCAGCGGATCAGGTATTGGCTGGGCCGCGACGAACGGAGTCCGTCCAAAGGTCCGCTGTGCAGCAGGCGGCCCTGGTCCAAGATCACGGTCCAGCGACAGATGCGTTCGACGTCGCTTAACAGGTGGCTGGACAGGATCAAGGCTTTATTGGGGCGCGCTGCCAGCACGCTCAACACGTGGAGCATCGCGTTTCGCCCCTCGGGGTCCAAGCCCGAGGTGGGTTCGTCCAGCAGCAGCAGGTCCGGATCATGCACCATGGCGGCTGCCAGCTTCAGACGCTGCTTCATCCCGACGGAGTACTCTTCCAGATATCGGTATCGAGCTTCCTCCAAACCCAGGTAGGACAGCGTCTCGTGCGCGCGGCGCCATGCCTGGCGATGGGACATGCCGGACAACTGCCCGGCCAACGCCACGTACTCGATTCCCTTCAATCCGGGCACAAAGGCTTCGCGCTCGGACATATACCCGATCATGCCGCGCAAGGCGACGCCCTGGCTGCCGACGTCCCTGCCCAGCACGCGAGCCGAGCCCTCGGTGGGGCGGATCAATCCAAGCAGGATTTGCATCAGCGTCGATTTACCGGCGCCGTTCTGCCCGACCAATCCGATGGAATCGATGGGGACCCGGACCGTCAAATCGCTCAGCGCCGCCGTCCGACCGTAGCGATGGGACACCCGGTCCAGTTCGAACAACCACGAAGAGGATGCGGTTGCGGCGTCCAGGCTCGGTGCGCGGCTCGACAGGCTCGGCGGCTCCCGCCCGTCGGATGCCGCAGTGGTTCTCCCGTTGTCGTCGCCCACGCGTCTCATGGTTTTCGAGACCTCGATTACTTGTCGGAACCAGTCTGAAGTACTGCCATGAAAGCCTTTTGAGGAATGTCGACCTGCCCGATGGACTTCATCCGCTTCTTGCCCTCGCGCTGCTTGGCCCACAGCTTTCGTTTTCGTGTGATATCTCCGCCGTAACATTTGGCCGTGACGTTCTTTCGCATCGCGGGGACCGTCTCGCGAGCGATCACACGTGATCCGATCGCGGCCTGAACAGCCACCTCGAACATGTGGCGGTCGATCTCTTCCTTCAGTTTCTTGACCACGGCCCGACCGCGGCGATCGGCGTCGGCACGGTCGCAGATGACGCTGAGCGCATCGACACGATTGCCGTTCACCAGAATGTCCAATCGCACCAGATCCGCGGGAAAGTATCCCAGCAATTCATAGTCCATCGTCCCGTAACCACGGGTAGCGCTCTTCAATTTATCGTACAGGTCGTAGATCACTTCCGCCAGCGGCAGTTGGTAGGTCAGCATGGCCCGGGTCGTCGAGAGATACTCGGTGCCCTTCAGTTCGCCGCGACGATCCTGACACAACCGCATGACCGGGCCGATGAATTCGGTGGGAACGATCAGATTGACTCGCATGATCGGCTGTCGAAATTCTTCGATCAGCCCCGAATCGGGGACCTCCTGCGGGCGATGGATCTCCAGACGTTCACCGCGTTTGGTGATCACCTCGTAGGTCACGTTCGGCGCGGTTTGAATCAGGTCGATGTCGGATTCCTGCTCCAATCGCTGCTGAATGATCTCCATGTGCAGCAAGCCCAGGAAACCGCAACGAAAACCAAATCCCAACGCCTCGCTGGTCTCCGCTTCAAACTCGAAACTCGGATCGTTGATCGACAGCTTTTCCAGTGCGTCGCGCAACTCGGCGAAATCCTGGCCATCGGACGGATACAGGCCGCAATAGACCATCCGCTTGGGTCGTTGATAACCGGTCAACGGCGCTGCGGCGCCGGGTCCCGCGATGCTGATCGTATCGCCGATCCGCACCTTGTCCAATGACTTGATGTTGCAAATCACATAGCCGACTTGCCCCGCCTGCAATTGGCGGCAGGGGCGGGGTCGAGGCGTAAATTGGCCCAACTCGAGCACCTCGTGATTCGATCCGACCTGCAAAAACCGGATTCGCTGACCCTGACGGATCGATCCGTTCATGACGCGTACATAGGTGATCGCGCCGCGGTAAGCGTCGTAATGCGAATCGAAGACCATCGCTTGCAGCGTCGAATCGGGATCACCGGTCGGCGGAGGAATCCGCTGGACCAGCGCCCGCAACAGTTCGGGAACCCCCGCACCCGTTTTGCCGCTGACCCGTAGCACCTCGTCCCCGCTGATCCCCAACGAATGTTCGATCTCCTCGATGACTTCGTCAAGGCGTGCGTGTTTGAGGTCGATCTTGTTGATCGCCGGAACAATGGCCAAGTCGTGCTCGAGCGCCAAGTAGGCGTTGGCCAACGTTTGAGCCTCGACGCCCTGAAACGCGTCGACCAGCAGCAAAGCACCCTCGCAACAAGCCAACGACCGTGACACTTCATACTGAAAATCGACGTGTCCGGGAGTGTCGATCAGATTCAGTTCGTACGGCCGGTCCTCCGGTTGATACCGCAGCGCGACCGCTCGAGCCTTGATCGTGATCCCACGCTCCCGCTCAAGTTCCATGTCGTCCAGCAATTGATCGCGCATCTCACGTTGGCTGACCGTACCCGTTTTTTCCAACAAGCGGTCCGCTAGCGTGCTCTTGCCATGATCGATGTGCGCGATGATGCAAAAATTGCGGATTTGGCCACATTGGATCTCCGTCACGTCAGATCAGTGCTCCCGCTTCCGCCGGGGGATCTCGAAGCGCGTCCAGTAACCGACCGGGCGAACCCATGATGTTGTAGCCCCCATCGACGTGCAACGTCTCGCCGGTGATCCCATCGGACATCTCGGACAACAGGAAGGCCCCAGTACGTCCAACCTCTTTGTGGGTAATGTTTCTGCCCATCGGAGACATGAAGCGATACAACTGCAACATCTCGTTCACCCCGGCCGCCGTACCGGCCAGGGTCTTCAGTGGTCCGGCACTCAGCGCGTTGACCCGAATGCCTCGAGGCCCCAAATCGTAGGCCAGATAACGCACCGATGCCTCGAGCGCCGATTTACAGATCCCCATCACGTTGTAACCCGGCACGCATTTTTCGCCGCCAAAATAACTCATCGCCGCAATCGCTGCCCGGCGATTCATGATACCCTTGGCTGCGTTGGTGACCGCGATCAGGCTGTATACGCTAATATCCATGGCCAATTGAAAGCCGGGTCGGCTGGTTTCGACCGTCGGACGGTTCAAGTCGTCTCGATCGGCGAAAGCGATCGAATGCAGGAGAAAATCGATCGAGCCGAACGCATCGGCCGCCAAGTGCATTACGTGGGCGATTTGATCGTCGTCCTGTACGTTCAAAGGGACCAAGAACTTCGCCTGAGAATAACCCTCGAGGCATTGAGCAACCCTTCGACGGTTCTTCTCCCGTGCATCGTCAGGACGGTCCGGCAGGTGGGTAAAACCACACTCGCCACCTTGGTCCATAATCGTTTTGGCAATCGCCCAGGCGATCGATCGATCATTGGCCACCCCTAATATCAGTCCCTTTTTCCCTTCAAACAGGGCCATCCGGTTCTCCTCGAAGCGCAGGCATCTACTTTAATCATTGGAAAGATCGGTCACAGTAAGATAATCCTTCCAGGCAAATGATGCCATTGCGGTTGGGGCGACATCGACAGAGATTTTGCGGTTTCTCGGCTACCCGTGTTTGCCAGACGGTGCAAGTTACCCTAAAATTCGTGGGGGATGGTCCGGTTGCCATTCATCAAGGTTATGCTTGTTAGGTCGATCATGAAGCAAGCGATCCCGAATCGTGCTGATGCACCTCGATGGTGGGCTTTTCTGCTCTTGGGGCTGGTCTCGTTGGCGTCTTCTGCCAACCTCCGGGCTGAAGAGGAGCATGAAGACCCCGCTCCGGCCAAGTTTCAAAAAGGTGTGATTATCCGGTTTGAAGGGATGATCACGCCGATCATCGAGCAGTTTTTCTACCGGCGTCTTGCCGATGCGGAACGAGCCGGGGCGGATCTGGTGATTATCGAAATCGATAGTCCTGGAGGTTTCGTCGACCCCAGCTTCCGAATCGCTCAAGAGCTGCGCTACGTCGACTGGGCGAAAACCGTCGCCTTTATCCCACGCGAAGCGCTCAGCGGTGCTGCGGTAGTGGCCTTGGGCTGCGATCGAATCTACATGCACCCCGATGCCTTGATGGGGGATGTGGGCGTGATGACCGTTGGTCGAGATTCGCTGTTTCGTTACGCCGAAGAAAAGATCCGCACGCACGTCGCCACTCAATTGCGCGATTTGGCCGAGGCTCGAGGCCGGCCCCCGGCGTTGGCCGAGGCCATGGTCAATATGGATCTTGTGGTTTATCAGGTAACCAATCTGCAGACTGGTGAACAAACCTTCATGTCGGACGACGAGATCGAGGCATCGGAAGACCCGGAGGTTTGGGAGAAGGGAAGGCCGGTGCTGGAGAGTCGAGAAAAGCACTTTTTGGAAGTCAACGGGCGGCGAGCGATCGAATTGGGATTAGCCGAAGGGCATGCCCGAGATCGAGACGAACTTGTCGATCTTCTGGGTGTCATGGAACCTCCTGTGGTGCTGGAACCGACGGCTGTGGACACGGCTGTGTTCTTCCTGAATCTGCCGTTGGTCACCGGGTTGCTGTTCGTGATCGGCTTGGTGGCATTGTACATCGAATTGGCGGCACCGGGCATCAGTATCGGTGGTTTGATCGCCGTGTTGTGTTTCGCATTGTTCTTTTGGAGCCGTTTTCTGGGGGGTACAGCCGAGATCTTGGAGGTCGTCCTGTTCTTGGCGGGCGTGCTGTTTCTGGCGGTCGAGGTGTTCGTCTTCCCCGGTTTTGGGGTGTCTGGGATGACTGGCCTGCTGCTGATCAGCGCGGGCTTGATCATGGCCAGCCAGGATTTTGTCGTTCCCCAAACGCCTCGCCAACTGGAGTCGATGTTCGTGTCGATGCTGGTACTGGCGTCGTCGGCACTGGTGTTTCTCTTGGCCGCGACCGTATTAACTCGTCATTTCGGAGCGATTCCGGTCTTCAACCGATTGATCCTCAAGCCGGCGCCCGACGGTCTTTCGGCGGGGGGCGGACTGCAATCTGGAGAAAACAAGGATTCGAAATACACCGAAACGGGGGTTCGCATTGGGGACAAAGGGATAGCCATGACGGCATTGCGGCCGGCGGGCAAGGCCCGTTTCGGCGACGAGTCGTTCGATGTCCTGGCCGACGGTAGCTTCGTCCCAGCCGGATGCCCGGTTCGTATCGACGACATTCATGGCTCGCGGATCCTGGTCAGTCAGATCGAGCCATCCTGATCTTGCCTCAAGCTCGAAAATGCTTCTTCAGTGCCCCCATAGTTGACGGGCATCGATTCGATCGTTTAGTTTGACTTATGGAAACGTGACGACGCTTGCCGTCGCTACCGCAACTTTTCAGGCATCAGCCGAAAGCGGCCTACCGAAAACCAAGGGGAGGTGTAACGATGATCCAATTCGATGTTGATCTTGCCGTAATCGGTTCCGGGTTCGGCGGAAGCCTGATGGCGATGATCGGTCAACGCATGGGATTCCGGACCGTATTGATCGATCGAGCCAAACATCCGCGTTTCACGATCGGCGAATCCTCGACACCGATCGCGAACATGGTGCTTCGAGATCTGGTCCAGCGGTATAAGCTGGCAGGGATCGAACCGCTGTGCCAATACGCCAGCGCCGAACAAGCTTATCCGGACGTGACGTTGGGCATCAAACGCGGATTTTCCTACTTCTGGCACCGTACGGGTGAGCCCTTCCAGCCACAGGCGGACCGGTCCAACGAATGGTTGGTCCCGGGCAACCCCGACGATTCGACGGCCGATGCCCATTGGTTGCGTCGCGATGTGGATCAGTTCTTGTTCAAGCAGGCACGCGCTAACGCGATCGCGACCATGGAGAACACGGACGTAACGGACGTGACCCGGGATGGTGATCGCTGGTGCGTCGCAGGCTATCACAGCGAAGAACCGGTGCGGATATACGCCCAGTTCGTACTGGACGCCAGCGGCGGCACCGGGGTGATGCTCAAGGCGCTGGAGATCCCGGTCAGTGTCGATTGCATGAAGACGAAGACGCGGACGCTGTACGGACACTTTACCGACGTCGGCAACTGGTTCGATGCGTACCAGCAGGCTGGCGGGATCGTCGAGGGCCATCCCTATCGGTGCGACGAAGCGGCCGTACACCATATCATCGAAGGCGGTTGGATGTGGCAACTGCAGTTTCGTAACGGCGTGACCAGCGCTGGTCTCGTGTTGGATCAGGATCGTCATCCCTACCACCCGGACCGCTATCCGGACGAGGAATGGCATTTGATTGTCGAACGTTATCCGACGCTGGCCCAACAGTTCGCGGGTGCTCGAATGCATGAGGAGACATTCCATCTTGTCGGCACCGACCGATTGCAGCGGATCGCCGAACGTTCCGCCGGCGCGGGTTGGGCCAGTCTGCCGAATGTCGGTGGTTTCGTCGATCCGCTGCACGGCACGGGGATCGCCCAGATCCTGTGCGGCATCGAGCGATTGGCCGCCATCTGGGAGCATAGCTGGGGGCGGGATGACCTGGAGGCTCAATTGGATGCCTACAGTCGAACCGTGCGAACGGAAATCGAGTTCATCGATTCCCTCCTTCACGCGTGCTATCTGTCCATGGACGATTTCTCGCGTTTCAAGAGCGCATCCCGGCTGTACTTCACCGCTTCGTCGATGTACCAGCGGCGGTTTCGGCAGGGGCGCATCCAGCCGGAACACGCGTTCCTGTGCGCCGACGACGACCTGCTGCAAAACGCCGTGACGCAGGTTGTCGATCGTCTGACCGAGGAAGCCCAATCGCCGCCGGAACAGCGAGCCGAGGCCGCCGAATTCGATCGGTGGATCGATGGGCTGGTGGAACCGCTGGAGAAAAACGATTAGACCTCACGATGCCCGGATAGGTGATGCGATGTCGCGCTGTCGTTTCCCGTTTCTTGCCCGCCGCTTCCTCGAGATGGCAGCGGGGATCCTCTGTCTGATTATACTGCCCTCAACGGCAAGCCATGTCGTGGCAGCCGATCGTTATTTCGGCGTCCAGGTGGTGGATGAAGCGACCGGGCGCGGCGTGCCACTGGTCGAATTACGGACGGTCAACCATTTGAGCTGGGTGACCGATAGCGGCGGGTGGGCAGCGATCGACGAACCGGGACTGGCGGGCCGGCAGGTGTTCTTTTTCGTCCGCAGCCATGGCTACGAATTCCCCAAGGATGGCTTCGGGTATGCCGGCGTGCGACTCGAAGTCCAGCCAGGTCGCACGGCGGTCGTCAAAATCCGTCGGATCAATATCGCCGAGCGGTTGTATCGGGTCACGGGCGAAGGCATTTACCGCGACAGCCTGATGCTAGGTCAACCGGCGCCCTTGGCGCAACCGCTGGGGGCTGGTCGAGTGGCCGGGCAGGATTCGGCCTTCGCGGAACTTTATCGAGGAAAAATCTTCTGGTTCTGGGGAGATACGTCCCGAATGAGCTATCCACTGGGACATTTCTGGATGGCTGCTGCTACTTCGAAATTGCCCGACCAGGGCGGGTTGGCGCCGGATCAGGGCGTCGACCTGAATTATCTGGTCGATGACGAAGGCTTCAGCCGCCCGGTGGCCAGGCTGGGGGTCGAAAGTGGCATGATCTGGGCCGACGGGTTCTTGACGTTGCCCGATGAAACGGGACGCGAACGATTGGTCTGTCATTACGCTCACATGGAATCCCTGGCGAAGATGATCGGGCACGGGCTGGCTGTGTTCGATGACGAACGCGGTGAATTCGAGGTCCTGAAAGTGCTGGACATGGACGATCGGCATCTCTTTCCCGGGCAAGCTCATGCGTTCCGGCATCGGGACAACGGTCAGGAGTACTTGTACTTTGGCGAGGTGTTTCCTACGGTCCGCGTCAAAGCGGACTGGCAGCACTATACGGACCCCACCACGTACGAGGTCTTCACCTGCTTCGATCCTGCGGACAGCTCCGATGATCAGCGGCTGCTATTGGATGCTGACGGCCGAGTGGATTATCAGTGGCGGCGGGGGGCTAAGCCCGTCGACGGATCGGTCGAGCAAGCTTTGATCGCCGCCGGTCGCCTGCCGCAAGACCAGGCGCGATTCTTGCCTGTCTGCTGTGAAACGGGCCAAGCCGTCTTGCTGCACCGCGGTTCGGTGCGCTGGAACGATTACCGCCAACGCTGGATTGCCATCGCGACGCAACACAGCGGCACATCGTTTCTAGGTGAGGTCTGGTATGCCGAAGCGGCGCAGCCGACGGGACCATGGCTGCGGGCCACCAAAATCGTCACTCATGATCAATACAGCTTTTACAATCCCGTGCATCACGCGTTCTTCGACCAAGATGGCGGCCGCGAGATCTACTTCGAGGGCACGTACACCAAGATGTTCTCCGGCCGCGAAGCCGCCACCCCGCGTTACGAATACAACCAGATCATGTACCGCTTGGATTTGGCGAATCCGAGGTTGACAAGCACTCGGCCAGATGTTTCTTTTCGTTTTCGGTAGCCTTGCATGGTGGACGCAACGGGGTCGGAAGTCATCGCTGACCGAAAACTCACCGCCTTTGATCGTTCCATGCCTCTACAACGTCCTCGGCAATTACGGCCAGATCAAGGTCCAAATCCCAGTCTTCCCAGTCCTCTTCGGGCTGTTCTAATGGCTTCTCAGGCATTTCCGTTTTGCCGATCCGCTCGGAAGTTGCGATGATTCGATCGTCTGCAAGATTGGCGAACAACCGATCAACCGCTTGAGGTTTCGTGGCTTCTGCTGGTGACTTCAGCGGGTATCGCTCCGGTGCATCCGTTGGTCTCACCTCCGATATCGGTAACTCGAAGCGATCCCCCATTGCTGCCGAAAAAGCGTCGGAGCCAAGAACGTCTTCGCCCTCACCTTCGCCAGCGGCACGTCCGAAGTGTCTGTTGAGGTAATTGATGATCCGCAAGACATCTCCTGCCCCGACGAAGCCCGATTGCGTCACATCAGGGAAAAAGTCACCCGTGGGTTGGCCTATCAGTTCGAGAAGCCCTTCGTGCATGTTGATTTGGTTGATCACTACCAAGGCATCAAGCGCCGAAACATTTCCGTCGTCATTAACGTCCTCGGGCAACGCGAGATTCGTCCAACTGGCCGATGGGGCCGCGCGGCCCTCGGACGGTGTAAAGCTTGTGGTCCGCAGATCGGCGACAAAATAAGCACTAGCGAAATCCGAGGGGTCCGGTTGATTTCCCGGAAACTGGTTGACCAAGGTGGCCGGTGACGTCGCCTGAAACACTTTGATCGTTCCCGTCGTTCCGTTGGTTCCCTGACCAGTAACGATTACATCGGCCCACCCATCGCCGTTGGAGTCGACCCCTGCCACCCGCACCGGGGCGTTGTAGCTTGGCGTCTCGTCTTGCGAGTAGGCAACGAAACTGAGAATGGTCGATTTCGTTGGTACGTTGCCATCCAACACCTCGACGATCGACCCACCCAATATCGACGTTCCGACGATGATGTCCGGGATCAGATCATCGTTCACCCGCGCCACGTCCAACGAAAGCCCGCCCAGGAAGAAGGGAGTAAACGGGCGAAACGTTCGCACGGCTTGAAGCGTTTCGTATTCGAACACCTTGACTGTCGGGCGCATTCCTGCTTCGTTCCCAACGATGATTTCCGCCTTTCCATCCAGGGTGGGTTGGAACAGATTCCCTTCCAATTCTCCCATGTCCGCTGCGGCCAAAACGACGCCCCCGAGAAAACTCTGGCCGAACGGGTAGAAGCTCTTGTCCTGCTCGAACGCCAGCGGAGAACCTGGTGTCGGGTCCGTGACGTTTCGAAAGACGACCACCTGGGAACCCTGGAAGCTCATTCCCGCGATCAAGTCGTTGCGGCCGTCGCCATCCACGTCACCGACCGCGATGTCCACGCCGCCCAAGAAAGATTCCGGGAAGACTCGAACCTCGTGCAGCAAGTTTCCTTCCAGATCAAAGATGCGGACATCCGGCGTGGAATTCCGCCCGCGGACCGCCACGATTTCCGGCACCCCATCGCCCGTCAGATCTCCCGTCGTGATTCGGACCCCGCCCCGATACTCCTCATCGAACGCCTGGAACCGTCTAACCAACTGCCCCGTGTTCCGATTGACCAAATGAATCCAAGGCAGACTGGCATTCGTCTTGTCCGGACCGATCACGATCAAGCTGTCGATCACAATCGACGCCGAATCCTCGTTGTTATCGAGATCAAGGTCCGCTATCCCGGGGGGCGGGATTACCTGGGCAACATTCGTCAACGTCCCGGTTGCACTGGGACTCAACACCGCCGACACCTGATAGGTAATCGTGCTGCCGGCCGTCATGTTGACGGTGTCGTCGATATCTCCAGAACCACTCGTGTTGCCGGACGCGTCGCCCGTCACCATGCTGGTATAGCTGACGTCGACCAGCAGCGGCGAGAACACATCGATGATCCGAGCCCCAGTCACATCACTCGGCCCAGCGTTGCTCACAACGATTGTAAAAGTTACCGGCCCTCCCGGAACCGCGCTCGTCGTCCCGCCGGTCTTGATGATCTGCAAATCCGCGACCCGCTTGAGTCCCGCGTCCACGTACCGCACCTCGTCGCCCGAAGCCAGCGTGACCTGGGCCGTCTGGCCCGTTAGCGGGTCGACGTCCGAATTCAATTCGCCCGTGATGCCCAGGCCATCCGCGTCCTGAGCCGTAAAGACATAGTCCGCCGGAGCGACGAACTGTACCGAGTAGGTGCCCGGCGATAGGTCGTCGAACAGATA
>SKKK01000240.1 GCA_007121535.1 Planctomycetaceae bacterium
CTCGATGAATACCAATATTCTACACGAACAGATACGTCGCAATGCGTTGAGTGCTGGTTGCTGGCAGAGCTACGCCGGCCATCGTCGCCAGGTGACCGGTCTGTTGTGCGATTTGCCGCTGGACCGGCCGACGCCGTCGCTGTGCGTGCTGGGCGCAGGGAATTGCAACGACCTGGATCTCCAACAGCTTGCCGACCGCTTCGCGACCATGTGTCTGGTCGATCTGGATGGCGATGCGATGCACGAGGCGATTCACAGGCAGAAAATGCACGATGTCAGCCGGATCCGGATCCTGGGCCGCGTGGATCTGACCGGACTGATTGATGTCTTGGACGATCGGACGATCGACGATCCCGTAGGCCAGCAACGGTTACGCCGCTTTGTTCAGCGATCGGAGCCTTGGGTTCCCGGTTCGCTGGAAGGGCTGGCGGGATCGTTCGATGTGGTGGTCTCCGTCTGTACGATCAGCCAATTGATCGATTCGATCGTATTGTCGCTGGGACAGGCCCACCCGAACTTCCTGGAGTTGGTGTTCGCGGTCCGCCGCCAGCATTTGCAGTTGATGCTTGCGCTGTTGCGAAGCGGCGGCCGCGGGGTGCTGGTCACAGATTTCGTTTCTTCCGAAACCTGCCCGGAGCTTGTCGATGCTTCACCAGAACGCTTGCCATCCTTGTGCGCCCAGTTGATCCGGCAGCACAATTTTTTCACCGGCTTGAACCCGATGGCCATCGCGCATTTGCTGAGTCAGGACGATTTGTTCAAGAATCAGACGGATGAGGTGCGGCTGACGGCCCCATGGTCCTGGCAATACGTCCATCGCACGTACGCGGTGGCAGCCGTGCTGTTCGGCAAGAAGCGCGATTCCAGCGAGTAGGCACCCGGCCAGACATTTCTTGCCAATGGAGGTAGCCTTGCATGGGGACGCAACGGGGTCGGAAGTCGTGTTCGGCCAACGATCTACCACATGGCAAGCGCCTCGCCCGAAAACGACTCCCGCCCCCTTCCACTCGATTCCACCAAGAAATACCTGGCCGGGTGCCCAAAAAAAGGGCGACCACAAAAAACGCTCCGGAACCAAGTCATGATTCCGGAGCGTTTCGGGTTTTTTCAGTTGGCTTCTGATGCCCAGAAGCGGCAACCCGTTCTAGTAGCGTCCGCCACGGCCACCGCCGTACCCGCCACCACGACCACCGCGACCGCCACCTCCGCGATCTTCACGCGGGCGAGCTTCGTTGACCGTCAAGGGACGACCATCGTGCTCCTGTCCGTTCATCGCGCGGATGGCGGCTTGCGCTTCGTCATCACTACCCATTTCCACAAAGCCAAACCCTTTGCTACGACCGCTTTCACGGTCCGAAATCACCTGCGCGCTCTGCACGCTGCCGTAGGAAGAAAACATTTCTTCCAGATCCGAGCTACTGACTGAATAGCTCAGATTCCCCACATACAATTTCTTACCCAACGCTAGATCTCCGTTACACTAAATGGACACGACGGCCCGCTGCCGCCTGTGTCGGACCGAACACGCAGATGCTCGAACAACCGACGAAAACGTGGCAACAGGACAAACACGGGGCAAGTATACCAGGGTTGCCGAGTCATTTACAATGCCCGATAAGATTATTTTTTTTGGCATAACCAGCATGTATGGGCTAAGAGCTACTTGCCAAAAGGGGTTTATTTCGGGTGATTTTCCAATTTCCACCCGGATCATCAAGCTCCTCAGCGCACCGGGTTCGCCGGGATCGCCTCGACAAGTTACCCGCTGCTGATTATCGTGGAGGTTTCTACAAAACAGATGAAGCCCAAAAGATAAGGAGCAGCAATAATGCATCGGTTCAGCATCGGGGGCGTCTTGATCTCATTCGGGTTCTTGTTGACGACACTGCCCTTATCGGCCGACGATCGGTCCGGTCCGCGAGCGGCTGAGCTGCCCGAACCGGGGACGGTGGTGATCGACCACTTGCGCGGCGAAGTGATCCTGTCGGCGAAGGTTCAGTTCCCCGAGGACAAACCGTGCATCAACGAGTATGGGCAGCGCGTTCAAGCATTTGTCGGTTGCGCGACGGCGGCCGGAGGCGATGCCAGGATGGCGGGGTATTTCGTGTTCCTGGTGGATGTCGATACGGAAACCGTGTTCGAGGGGCTGATGAAACTGGGATGCCGGCCTCGAGTCCATTACAGCATCCAGGAAGGACGAAAACGTAGCGGTCTAACGGCGGATACGCGTCCCGAGGATTATCTGCAGGGCGATCCCGTGGTCTTGTCGGTGTTTTGGCAGGATGAAGAGGGGTCTTGGATCGAACGAGCGTACCAGTATTTTGTGACCGAGGCGGTCATGGTGGACGGTCAAAAGGTCGAAAAACCTTGGACGCCTCATTTCGTATTCCATGGCAGCGGCGCTATCCACGCCGCCGGCACGGGCTGCATCGCATGTCCGTGCGATTGTCCTGGCGGCATCATCGCGGATAACCGGTACCCGATCTATGATCCGAAACCCCTGGTGCGTTTCGATATGTCGAAAGCTCCGCCAGTGGGCACCCAGGTTTACGTCCGCATCCGCGTGATTTCGTCCACTCCTTGATCGACCGGAAAAGATGAGAAGAATTCGATTCGCATGCCGCGGAACGGTCGCCCTGGTTGCCTGGGCTTGTGCCGCCGTTGTTTTCGCAACGGATGGACCCGCTGTGATCGGCAGCCATGAAGACAACGTGTATCAATTGACGTTTTCGCCCGATGGCCGCTGGTTGGCGACGGCCTCGGGCGACGACACCGCCAAACTGTGGGATTTCCGAACGCGGCAACGTCACGTGAAGTTGAAACACGCTGGCCCCGTGTACTCGGCGGTCTTTTCACCGGACGGCAAACGATTGGTGACGGCCTGCGGTGACGGTCACGTCACCGTCTGGTCGGTCCCCGACGGGCGTCAGCTTGCAGCGGTCAAACAGCACGACGACGCCGTGTACATCGTGGCCTTCTCGCCCGATGGAAAATGGCTGGCCAGCGGCGGCGGGAACGCTAGTGGAGGAGACACCGTTTGCCGGATCTGGAACACGGACGATTGGACGATTCTCCGTCGGTTGGAAGGTCACACGATGCCCATCTACGGCTTGGCTTTCTCGCCTGATGGTTCGTTACTGGCTTCGACCAGCCGCGACAGGACCGTTCGATTGTGGCGACTGGATGACGGAACCGATCGAGTGCTGGAAGGGCACACCAGCGACGTTTATCGCAACGATTTCTCGCCGGATGGGCGGTGGCTGGCGACGGCCAGCCAAGACGCGACGGTCCGCGTCTGGGACGTGGCTTCGGGCCAGAGCCGGGCGATCCTGCCGGGCCGAAGAGATCCTCTGTACGGAGCCGTTTTTTCGCCGGACGGGAAGCTGCTGGCCGCCGTTGGCGACGACTTCCGTTTGCGATTATGGCGAGTCCCGGAGTTTACCCCGGTCTTTGACGAGCGAATGGCTGGCGAAGCGCTCTTCGCGTTGACCTTCTCCAACGATGGGAGCCAGATTCTCATGGGCGGTGAAGGCACGAGCATCTATCTGCATTCGTTGCAGGATGAACGATAAACCCCATTTGTTTGCAGTTTGAGAGTGACCATGACCAATCTTACGCGGCTTCTGTCTTTGTTGACGGTCTCGTTCGGCCTCTGGTTGTCCGGATGCGGACCGACGGCTCCCGGTCCGCCGACGCCTCCGATCCCGGAGCAACCGCCAACCGAACCCGAGGATGCGGCTGACGATCCGTCGGAGGCGAGAGAATCGCTGACGCCAGAAACGCCTGCCGTTTCCTATTCCGAAGAAGAGATGGCGGCGGCCAGACAGTTGGCCAGCGATCTGGGAGTGCTGATCCGCGAAGATGATCGAGGCAATGTGGTGCTGATCGATACGGCAGCCAACCGCAGTTGGGTCGATGAAGATCAAATGCGACAGCTTCTCGTGTTCCCTACGCTGCAAACGTTGACGATCGAAGGCCCGAGCATCACCGGAGGGTTGTCGCCTCGAATCGCCGAAGCCAGACAGTTGACGTCGCTGGCGCTGCGCAATACGTTGATCGACGATCCGGGGATCGAGCCTTTTTTGGATTTGAAAGCGCTGCGGATCATCGATCTGCGTCTTTCCGCGTTGTTGACCGACACGGCGATGGAGACGTTGTCGAAGATGCCTTCGCTACGTGCGGTACGCTTGAACGGCGTGAATCTGACCGACGCGGGATTGACCAAGTTGCTCGAGCTTCCCAACCTGACGGAACTGGATTTGCGGAATTGTCGGCAGATCACGAAAGAGGGTATCGTCCAGATCTGCAAGAAACGCTCGCTGCGCGTGCTGAAGCTGGGCGGACCCGAGATCGACGATCAGGTGCTGGAATTGATCGCCCGAATGGATCAGTTGACGGGCCTGTCCTTGGACAATTGCCAGATCACCGATGAAGGAATCAGCACGCTGACCGAACTGCCGCTGGAGGATCTGACCATCTTCCAGTGTGTCAACGTCACCGACGAAGGCCTGGAAGTGTTGGCTAACTACGACCGTCTCCGCCGCTTGGCATTGCGGGACGTATCGACCACCGGAACGGCCCTGAAGCATCTGCCGAATCCGGAAGCGCTGGTCACGTTGAACCTGGAGCAATCGCGTTTCAGCGATGCCCAAGCTCCGTTGCTGGCTCGATTCACGAACCTGGAAACTTTAGTCCTGAGCCAGACGGATATCACCGATGATGCCATCGATTCGCTCCAGGCGTTGACTTGGCTGAACACCTTGATCGTGACCCAAACGAAGATCACCGACCAGGGCATCCAGCGTCTCGGCGAGGCATTGCCCGAGGTTTCGCTCCGTGCTCTTTGAGAGCCGGCTGCTTCACTCGCGAACCACCGCGTCACCCACGTTTACCGTACAGGGTTCCAGCGGTGGTCGCCGTCGCGTATTGATGGCCAATTGATAGAAGTTGTCGAAACGCGAGCGTGGGGCGAAATCCGGCAGCGTCTGTTCGCGTCGTTTCGCAAAAATCGGAGCGAACGCGATCGTCGCTTCCCCGGTTTCCGCGCACCGAGTCGGCACGATGCAACGAGGGCACGGTTTGATTCCCCACAGCTTGAGCGAGCCGATCGCGAACGGCACCTCCACGTCATCGTCGCCGACCAATTGGTCCTCCCAAAAAGCCGGCACGCCCCCGATTTCGAGATTGGTACGAAAACGCGCTCGCACTTGCTCCAACGTCAGCCCGTTGAACCACGAGGCGACCGTTTCCAGCGTCGCCGTGCTGACCACCGTCGGCCCCGACGCGTCGGGGTCGTCGGGAAAGCCGTGCCGAGCATCTTCCTCCAACGTCAACTCGATGCCCACCAGTTCGCTCAGACGCCGCTGGACAGCCGCCCGTTCTTCGACCAGATGAAAAACTCGCGGTTGGCTGCCGCCGCGCTGATCCAGCCATACCAGTTCGCGATCCACATCGAACCGCGCCGCCACTCGATGCACGGCAGCCGTCCGTTTCCCGTTGATCGTTCGGCCCTGCTGATCCACCATCCGCCATCGCCGATCATGGGCAAGACCTCCGCCGGCCATGACGTTGGACGACGGCACCGTAACGCCATCCAACGACTTGATGGGAAACACAGCGATCCGTATCAATTCAGCTTTCATCGAATAACGCACACCCGCCCGAAAAACCAAGACCGCCCGCCCAATTCCTGGACGGACAACGGAATCAACGAACGCCGTTGAACGTCGTCCAGTCTATCACGCTCGTCCCATCGAACGCAACCCGAAGGGCACGGGCCTTCGAAACGCTGCCACCGCTGCCCAACTACGAATGCGTCTGCGGTGTGGGAGCGAAAAACGTGTAGTACGGCTCGTCGCGGGCGATTCGCTGCACGTACAAAGCCAGCTCGCGCAGGTGGTAATCCCCCCACATGCAAGCCTCGCCACACGGGATACTGGCCCCCGGCGGCACGTGATCCCAGCCTCTCGGCCGGTGGTAAATCGTATGCAGCAGCAGACCTTGATGATCCTCGCGGGTGCTCAAATACGGTTCGTCCAGCAGGGTTCGCAACACCGTCAGTCCGGCTTGCCAGTACCGGGCGCCTTGTTCGGCGCGATCCGTCTGCTGCAGATACCGGCCGAAACGCAGCAGCCCTTGAGCTGCGATGGCGGCAGCCGAACTGTCGACCGGTTCGAAGCCATTGAACGGATCGGCCGCTCGATCCAGATAATTTCCCAACTGGGCCAACCCCGGCGCTCCCGTATCCCAGTACGGTATCCCATCGGCCGGCGTGTGCTGCAGATAGAAGGCGCAAGTGGCATCGGCCGCCTGTTCCATCCACGACCGGACTTCGGATCGGCCTCCGTACGGTTGCAACGTCTGATCGTCCAAGGTCTGCAGGAATTCCAATTGCTCGGCATAACCGGTAATGATCCAAGCCAGCCCACGTGTCCACGTGGAGAAAGGACTGTAGCCTTGTTGAGTGCTGGGGCAGCGGTACCGGCCATCGTTCGGATTGAAAATGCTCTCATGCACCACCCGGCCGCGCACGTCATACGAGTCGCGACCGGTTCCGTAGTAAACATTGTATTCAGCCGTCGTTCGCGCGTGTTGGATCAGCCGGTCCAGCAACGAGATGGAATCGTCGTTTTCCGCCATCAAGGTGTGTCCCAGACGGTCGGCCAGAGCCAACGCCCGCAACGAACGGATCGTGTCCGAGAACAGCGAATGCGGACCGTTGAACGAATAGACGTATCCCCGACCGTCATGCGTTCTGCTCCATCGGGCCGCTTGGATCGCCCCGCTGGCCTTCAGAGCCAACTCGTAGAATTCCTGCTCGCGAGCGTCGGTGGGGATGCGGCCCTCCAGCATCAGACGACGCAGGTTGCCGTACGTGCTGACGTTGTTGAACCCGTGATCGTGAACCCCCAGATGAGTCACATGCGAGGCCATGCGTTCCACGGTGTTCCGGCGACCGCTGTTCAGGAACCGCTCGTCACCCGTCGCATCGTACTGAAGGATCGCCGAGCCGAACTGGAAGCCTTGCGTCCATTCCGTCCAGCCCTGCGTGGTGTACTTGCCCGCGACGGTAAAGACCGGTGTCCCCGCACCTCGCGGGAACGCTTCTTCGATTGCCAGGATCTTGGCCGCCGAAAGCTGCCACATCTTTTCGATCGAGGCCAGCAGGTGGGCAGGTTCCAATTGATGGTCGATTTGGATCATCGGACTTCTCCATGACTCGCGTCTTCGTACAACAAAATCTACTCGGTGCTACCGCAGGCTCGGGCCGGCGTCGGGTCTCCAACGCAGCACCTATTGCTCGACGTGGGTTTGGCCCGGCGCTCAGCTTCCGCTATAAAATAGCCCATCGATGTATCTCAGAACAGTACAAGCCGCGTCGTCCGAACGTGTGACCAACCAGTAACCCTTGATTATGCGATACTCCATCATCCTCTGGGACTTCGATGGTACCTTAGCCGACACGCTACCCGGGCTGTTGCGAATCTTTAACGACCTGGCACCCGATTTCGGGTTGGAGACCATCGAGGACGTCCAGGTCCTACGCGACACGCCGCCCACCGATTTGCTGCGGGAACGGGGCATTCGATGGTGGAAAATGATCCGCCTGCGAAACGCTATTGTCCGCCGCCAAAAGGGCCAGATCGAAAGCATCCGGCTATTCCCCGGCATCCACGATATGTTGGAGCGATTGCACGCAAGCGGGTATCGCATGGGAGTCGTGTCCTCCAATTCGGAAGCCAATATCCGGCGATGCTTGCAAAGCTGCGACGCCGAAAGCTGGTTCGAACACATCGTCGGTAGTTGGCAGCCGTTGGGCAAGCATCGGTCTTTGCGGCGAGTTCTCCGGCGAACGCGCGTGCCTTCGCACCAAGCCTTGTACGTGGGCGACGAAGTCCGCGATATTCTGGCCGCACGCCGAGCTGGCATGGACGCAGCCGCCGTCACGTGGGGCAGCAACACTCGACAGCTTCTCGCTCAATACTCCCCCGATGAATTGGTCGATTCCCCTTCCCAATTAACTGGCTGGCTGACCTAGGCTCTCACTGATTTTCGACTTCGTCTAGATCCAGTCCGTCTTTCCTGTCGCCTCATTGAACACGACGATGGGAAACGCTACACTTGCGATTCTTAACGGCCAAATCCGTTGGCGTCCCTGTCGATTTCCGGGATAGCCAACCCCTTGGTTCCACGCAACGCCACAACGAGCTTTTACCCCTCCGAGGGGATGGAATTTCTGTCACAAGCACCAACAACAAGGAGTAAACTTGATGAGTACACCATGCGATTTTGGCCTGATCGGCTTGGCCGTGATGGGAGAGAATCTTGCGTTGAACGTCGAGAGCCGCGGTTATCGCGTGGCCGTCTTTAACCGAACGGTCGAAAAGGTCGACACCTTCATGCAAGGTCGTGCGGCGGGCAAGCAGTTCGTGGGCTGTCACAGCGTGGAAGAATTAGTTCAGGCCCTGGCACCGCCGCGCAAAGTGATGCTGCTGGTCAAAGCGGGGGGAGCTGTCGACGCATTCATCGACCAACTGATCCCGTTGCTTTCGCCCGGCGATGTGATCATCGACGGGGGCAACACGCATTACTCCGAGACCGAGCGGCGCACGAAAGATGTCGAGGCGAAGGGGTTGCTGTACATCGGGACGGGCGTTTCCGGGGGCGAAGAGGGCGCGTTGAAGGGCCCGAGCATGATGCCGGGCGGAAGCGAGGCGGCTTGGCCGCTGGTCAAACCGATCTTCCAGGCGATCGCCGCCAAAGTCGGCCCGAACAACGACATCCCGTGCTGCGAGTGGGTTGGACCTCGCGGCGCCGGCCATTACGTCAAAATGGTGCATAACGGCATCGAGTACGGCGACATGCAGTTGATCTGCGAAGCGTATGCCATGCTGCAAGGCGTGTTGGGGATGAACAACGACGAATTGTACGACGTGTTCGCCGAGTGGGATCGAGGAGAATTGCAGAGCTATCTGATTGAGATCACGCGAGACATTTTCAGCGTCAAGGATTCTTTGGCCGATGGCCACCTGGTCGATAAGATTTTGGACGTTGCCGGGGCCAAGGGGACGGGCAAGTGGATGAGTCAGTTGGCGCTGGATCTGGGGGTGCCCAGCACTTTGGTGACCCAGGCCGTATACGCTCGATGCCTGTCCGCACAAAAGGAAGCTCGCGTGCGAGCCAGCGGCGTGCTGCAAGGCCCGTCGCAAGCGCCGGCGGAAATCAGTGACCGGAACCAGTTTATCAAGGACGTGCGTGAGGCCTTGTATGCGTCGAAGATCTGCAGCTATGCCCAGGGGTTCGTCCAGTTGCAGGAAGCGGCGAAGGAATACGACTGGCCGCTGAATTACGGTGATTGTGCGATGCTGTGGCGAGGCGGGTGCATCATTCGCGCTCAGTTCCTGGACCACATCAAGGCGGCCTTCGATGCCGATCCCAACCTGGAAAACCTGCTGCTGCACCCCTACTTCACCGAAGCCGTCCACCAGGGCCAAGCGGCCTGGCGCCGCGTGGTGATCACGGCCACCGAGCGTGGCATCCCGGTGCCCGCCTTCAGCACGGCGCTGGCCTACTACGATGGGTACCGCAGCGCACGTTTGCCCGCGAATCTGCTGCAAGCCCAGCGCGATTACTTCGGCGCACACACCTACCAGCGCACCGACCGCGAGGGCACCTTCCACACCGAGTGGCTGCAAGAACGTCGTCCTCCCCAAGACTGATCGTTCCCGCCACCGGACGCTCCCAACGACTCGGGTGCTTCCTATCGGTGCATGAATCGCAAGGAACGACGGCCCCTGCTGGCCGTCGTTCCCGAGATAGATCGGATAAGCACCCGGCCAGACGTTTCTTGGTAGAATCGGGCGAACGGGGGCGGAGTCGTTTTCTGGTGACACGCTTCCCCTGTGGGCCCCGAGCGGGGATCCGGCCGGGTTCCGCTCGGCGCTCGCGACCCACACGATCGTTGGCCGAAAACGACTCCCGACCCCCGTTCCGTCGCCCACGCAAGGCTACCTTAATTGACAAGAAACTTCTGGCCGAGTGCTTATGTCGGGCTAGTCCGGATTGCTTGCCTTACCAAGCGTAATGCCCAAGATGGCAGGGACGGCGCGTTGGTCGGTGCGACCGATCCGCAACCAAACGTTGACGACGCGACGGCTTGTGATAAACTGATCGGCACGGGGATTGCCGGGATTTGTTCCTCGGCAGTTTTCTTTCGAGCCACATGAACCCTTGTTTTCGGAGGACACAACTGATGTTCAGAAGATTCGTGTGCCGGCTGGCTGTGTTGGGGATGATTGTCGGTGCCGGTGCGGCGTTTGCCGATGTCGTGGTGGTACCTGCGGGGCATGGCGTGTTGCGAGACATCGAAATCAAGCAATTGGCCATCGGCGATCCCGCCCCCGATTTCGAGCTTTTCGGGGTTGATATGCGATATCATTCGCTGTCGAGGTACGAGGACGCGAAGGCGGTCGTGGTCATGTTCATCTGCAACCATTGCCGGGTGTCCGTCGATTATGAGGACACGCTGATCGAGCTGGCGAACCGCTACCAGGAGAAGGGCGTCCAGTTCATCGCCATCAACCCCAATCCTGAATACAAGGTCGCTGCGGACGGCTTTCTGAAGATGGTGGAACGGGCAACGGAAAAGAATTTTCCCTTCCCGTACCTGTACGACGAAACGCAGAAGACGGCCCACGCCTACGGTCCCGAACGAACTCCGCACATCTTCGTATTCGGGCCGGATCGCAAGCTGGCCTACAAGGGCTCGATCGACAACTATCACGAGCCGCCCCACTTCCTGGTCGATGCGCTGGATGCTGTCTTGGAAGGCAATCCCGTTCAAGTCCGCGTGACCCGAGAAGGGATGGGCGAGTACCAAGTGTTCGGCTGCACGGTGAAGTACATGACGCCCGAAGAGCGAAAAGCGAAGGGCTTGAGGTACTGAACCGCCCCAATCGCGACGGGCGATGAAGATCGAAAACAAGGCCTGCCCCCGTCGAAGTCTGCGTGGCAGCCGTGCGGCGCGTTGTTGATGGGGAGGACCGGTGGTGATACGGATGACACTGGCTCAGAAGTTCGGTCTGCTCGTGACGGGAGTCATCGCGTTGGCCTTGCTGACGAGCGTGGTCGCCGTCTGGTCCTCCCGCCGGTTGGGAGCGGAGTTGCAGGCCACGTTCGACCACAGCCTGCCCAGTGTGCGAGCGGCGGACGAGTTGATGATCTCGTTGCTCGAACAACGCGGCTTGGTCAAAGCTTTCATTCTGGACAACGGGGATCACCGTTGGCTGGATGGGTTGCACGAGCCCAAGGCGAACTTCGAGTATTGGTTCAACCAAGCGCGGACGACGGCCGAGTCGGACCGGGAGCATCAAATCCTCGACAAACTAGGGCAAGCGTTCCGCGAATACGATACCAGACGCGACCAAGTCCTCGATTTGTACGAAGCCGGCCAAGCCGAACAGGCCAAAGAGATGCTGCTGCGGGATGTGACCCACGAATTCCGCAATTGTTTCGAGTTGTGCAAGCAATTCTTCGCGGTGAACGTAGAATTGATCGAGCGGCGGGCGACCCAGTCGCGCAAGCAGGCGCGTTGGGCCATGGGGATCGTGTTCTTTTGCGTCGCCTGTACGGCGGGGCTTGGCGGACTGTTCCTCTGGGTGCTGGTGGCCGGGGTACTGCTGCCCTTGCGGCGGATGGCGGCCGATGCCCGCGAAGTTACCGGGCTGGCGAACGGGGCTGGCGATGAACTGGCGACGATCGGCGCCCATTTGCAGAGTTTAATGTCCGATGTGACTGATACGCGCAGCTCCCTGGAACAGAGCCGCAGCCGGCTGGCGAATGCGGAGAAACTGGCTGTGGTGGGCAAATTGGCCGCGGGCGTTGCGCACGAAATCCGCAATCCGCTGACCGCAGTCAAAATGTGGCTCTTCTCCCTCCAGAGAAACCTGAACGGTAATCCGGAGACGAACCACGCCTTCGGACTCATCTCTGCCGAGATCCTTCGCCTGGAGAACATCATCAAGAATTTCCTCGAATTTGCCCGGCCGCCGCGGCTCAAAATCCTTCGAGAGTTTTTGCCCCCGATGATTGACGATGCCTTGCAATTTCTCACGCCTCGGCTGGACGAGCGCCGGATTGCATTGAACTGGGAACCGCCCGCCGATCTTCCGCCAGCGCTGATCGATGCCGACCAGTTCCGCCAAGTGCTGATGAATCTGCTCGTCAATGCTTTGGAGGTGACGCCTGCCGGCAGCCGCATCAGCATTTCCGCTCAGGCGGAATCGGACGGAAAGGGTGGGCCGGTGCTGGTCGTCCGCATCCGTGATGCGGGCCCCGGAATACCGGACGACGTCCGGACTCGGATCTTCGAACCGTTTTTCACAACCAAGGACGACGGGACCGGATTGGGATTAAGCGTTGCGGCGAGGATCATGGGAGATCATGGTGGACGTTTAATGTTGGAATCCACCGGCGGCGGCGGGACGACGTTCGCCGTGTGGGTCCCGGCCGCCCCGCAGGAGCCAATTCCGTGAGCCGTATTCTGGTGATCGACGACGAGCGAAGCGTCAGGACCGCGTTTGTCGAGGTTCTGGGCGCCGAAGGGCATCAGGTTCTGGGCGCCGAGTCGGCCGAGTCGGCTTTGCAGACGCTTGCCGCCGAGCCGATGGATTTGGTGATCACGGACATCTGTCTGCCGGGCATGAATGGTTTGGAGGCATTGGAGCAGATCCGGCGGTTGGAGCCCAAACTGCCCGTCATCGTGATGACGGGGTTTGGCACCATGCAGACCGCGATCGAAGCCACCAAGCGGGGCGCTTTCGACTATCACCTCAAGCCGTTGGACCCGGCGGCAATGATGCTGACGATCGAGCGAGCATTGGAAGCCGCGCGGCTGATGCGGCGGCAGGTCGAAATCGGGCCGGAAGATCTGGTTGCGCCCGCCGTCGATGCGATCATCGGCCGCAGCGGTGCGATGCAACAAGTGTACAAAACGATCGGCCGAGTGGCGCCCACGGACGCAGCGGTGTTGATCCGAGGCGAATCGGGGACCGGCAAGGAGTTGGTCGCCCGGGCTGTTTACCAATACAGCTCGCGGAGCCAACGTCCCCTGTCGGTCATCAACTGTGCGGCGATCCCGGAAACGCTGCTCGAAAGCGAGTTGTTCGGCTACGAACGGGGCGCCTTCACGGGCGCTGCCGGGCGGCGCGTGGGAAAACTCGAACAGGCCGACGAAGGGACCGTCTTCCTCGACGAAATCGGTGATATTCCGCCCGCCGTCCAGGCCAAGATCCTGCGCGTATTGCAGGACAAGTCCTTCGAGCGACTGGGCGGCAATCAGACGATTCGGGTTAACGTCCGCGTACTGGCCGCGACCAACCGCGACTTGTCCAAGGCGATCGCCGAAGGTGGTTTCCGCGAGGATCTGTATCACCGCTTGAACGTCGTCACCATCTGGGTTCCGCCGCTCCGCGAACGCCGCGAAGACATCCCGTTGCTGGTCGCCTACTTCTTGAGCCGTTTCTCTGCCGAACTGGAAATCGACAAGCCGCTCCTGGCCGAAGAGGCATGGGAACCGCTACGGGACTATGACTGGCCCGGTAACGTCCGCGAACTGGAGCATTGCATTCACCGCGCGCTGATCTTTTCGCGGGGACATCCGATCCAGGCGGCGGACTTGAAGGCTCTGCTGGGAATCGATAAGCCGTCGCCGGCGCAGACTCCGGGATTCGATCTGCAGCAACTGGTCCCTTGCGTGCGGGATTTCCTCGAACACGCCCGCAGCACGCGGCCGTTTGACGAGCTGCTCGAGACGGTCGAACGATTGCTGTTGGCCGAAGCGTTGGGCCGGTCGGCAGGCAACCAATCCCAAGCCGCCCGACTGTTGGGAATGCCGCGGCCGACGCTGCACGCGAAACTGCGGAAACACGGCCTGCAATCCGACCGCCCTCGTTCCGACGAACGACACCCCATGTCCGATTCCTGACACAGCAAGCGGTGCCCGCGTCAATCTATCGGGCGAAAGCCACGGCGATTCGACCTTTTCCAGAAATAACTCGGCCGGCACACCATTTGCTCTCGACCGCATTTCGTGTTGCCTTGGCATCGCCCGGCGGTGGAATCCTTTCAGAAGGGAGCGAGATCCGGAGATGCCCGTGATCGTCAGTCTCTACATGGAAGGATTGAAACGATGTTGGTGCTGAGCCGAAAACCAGGCGAACAAATTGTCTTGCCCGACTCGGAGATCGTGGTGACGGTCTTGGGGATCTCGGGAAATCGCGTCCGGTTGGGCATCATTGCGCCGGCGGAACAGCGGGTGCAACGGCGGGAGACCTGGGATAGGAGCCAGGGGCAAGAAGATCCGTCTGACTCGTCGTTCGTGACCGACGTGCTCGCTTGTCTGCAACCTGCGAATCGATCGCGAAGTCAATCAAGCGGTCATCTACGGCCTTAGCGATTCATACTTGGGGGCCCGACGGGGGCATCGCGGCGTAAGGTGGACTTGACGGCTCGGAGAGCCATCGCACTTGGGCGGTTCTGTTACGGCCTGTCAAGATCGGGGCAAGCATCCCTACCAGAGCGGCAGGGTTATGCATGGCGCGGGGTGGCTACCGAACCCGATCCACGGACAGGATGAGGTACGACGTGGGTGCGGCGCTGGATCCACCGACGAGCGTCGTTCTGCCTACGTCAATCAACAGGGTTGCGTCGTATTGGACGGTCACCATGTCAGGTGGGCTCTCGTCCGTGCCTTTCTCGTCGAAACGAGAAGACGAATAATTGAGCTTCAAAAGCACCATTCCATCCGCCGGCTCGGCGATCAACGACACGATGGTACCGACGCTGTGCGATTCCATCTGCCGGGTGGGAGCACGTGCCGGTGTAGTGATTGCCCCCACGGCAACTCTTGCTTGCCTGCCGACCTTCACCATGCTCTCATGGCCGCTCAATGCCGACACGCGAATCGTTTCCACGATTTCAAGGGTTTCGTCTCCTTCCCGGCGTTCGAATCGTTTCAGAATTTCGTCCGTGGACCATCGGGCATGGGCCGAATCGTTGACGCGGAACTCGGTGAGCTGAATCAGGTAAGACTCACTACCGGCCTTCGGCCTCGGAAAAAAGCCGGCAGGCTTGGGATCTTCCACCGCCAGTGCAAAATTCCCAAGACACACGATCAGGGCTAGCAGGACAACTGGTTTTCGCATGATGGTTCTCCTTTGTTGGGCACAAGGGGGGCGGAAGCCGTTATCGCACAGGCCGTATCATTCAGGACGGCTGCGGTCGGATTGGCGTATTCGATCTAGTTCGGACAGCAACCGATCGCGAATGTCGGGCCGTGCGAGCCAAAGGTTTTCGGTCTCGCCGGGATCGTCGTCCAGGTGGTAGAGTTGTCCGACGGGGCCGCCGGGCTCGGGTTTGACTCGTCGAGGTTGACTGAATCCGCCGGAGCCCAGACCGTCGATCAGCTTCCACGGCCCCGAACGGATGCTGAACATCCCGGCTCCCGCCGGAACGACCACCGCGGGGCGGATCGGCTGCTCGTCGGGTTGCTCGCCCAACAGCACCGGCAGCAAGCTGAAACTGTCCTCGCCCGCGTCGCGCGGCAACTCGGTGTCGAGAATCGCCGCGAACGTGGCCAGAAGATCCGTAAAGCAGATCACCTGGCCGGTGACCGAATCTGGCTGAACCTTGCCGGGCCAGCGAACGATGAAGGGCATCCGGTGTCCGGCTTCCCAAGCGTCGCCTTTCATCCCGCGCAGCCCACCGGCCGAATCGTGGCCAAAACGTTCGACGTCGGCCGGATACCAAACCGGCCCGTTGTCGCTGGTGAAGATCACCAGCGAGTCGTCGGCCATCCCGGCCTGGTCCAGCGCCGTAAGGATGCGGCCGATTTCGTGATCGACCATCATGAGAAAATCGCCGTACATGCCCGCGCCGCTACGGCCCGCAAAAGCTTCGCTGGGCAACCAAGGAGTGTGTGGTGCTGGCAAAGCCACGTACAAGAACAGCGGCGTTTCTTCCGGACGGTTGCCGTGGGACTCGATCGCAGCAATCGACTCGTCGGTGAACCGCGGCAGCACGTCCCCGAGCTTCAGATTCGGCGCGATGCCGCCGCCCCGCCAGAACGCCCCTTGGATCGGCGACCAGCCGGGCGATTGGTTGTCGTCGATCTGCTCGGTCGGCGGCTCGACGGCCCGATCGCCGCGGATATAGAAGTACGGCGGAATGTCGGTCGAAGCACGCATGCCGAAGAACTCGTCAAAGCCGCGGTCGACCGGTCCGCCGGGCAACGGTTGGTCGTAACCCCGCTCGTCGAATCCCAGATGCCACTTTCCGACCATCACCGTGCGGTAGCCGCCTGATTGCAGCAGCGAGGCGATGGTCATGCGGCCTTCTTCGAGCAAAGCTTGACGCGGCCAGAGATTGACGTCGGTGCGAAACGGATAGCGACCGGTCACCAAGCCGTACCGAGACGGATGGCACAGCGGTCCGGGAGCGTGCGAGTTGGTGAAACGCATCCCGGCACTGGCTAAGCCGTCGATGTGCGGCGTCGGAATTTTCGAATCCGGGTTGTAGCAACCCGCGTCACCGTAACCCATGTCGTCGACAAACAGGATGACGATGTGCGGATGCTCTGTCGCCTCGGGCAGATTCGCGGCGGATGCTGCAAAGCCTGAAACCCACGCACTCGCAAGAATGGCGGTTGTCAACGAACGTATCATCGCACAGGACCTTCCCGAGAAAACTCTCTTGCATGATCGGACAGACGCCGTCCAAGAACCACGAATCCAAACCTTTCACGACGATCCTACAACGAAACCCGACCAGCGTCCAGTCGCGTACCCTTTTCCTCGAACGCGAACTTTCTGCTATCATGCAGGGTTGGCTGGCCCGTCCAAGCACAGCGGCGCAGCAGTGAATAAGCACCCGGCCAGACGTTTCTTGCCAATGGAGGTAGCCTTGCATGGGGACGCAACGGGGTCAGCAGTCGTTTTCGGGCGACAATTTACCACAGGGGAACCGGCTTACCCGAAAACGACTCCCGACCCCTTTAGCGCGACCCCTTTCGGCCGATTCCACCGAGAAATATCTGGCCGTGTGCTTACTCGATAGCCAATACAGTAACGGGAGAAACAACGATGATTCAACAGTTTTGTCTGACGGTTCTTTTCGGAACGGCCTTGCTCGCACCGGCCGTCTTGGGGCGAGCTGAAGATCAGCCTACCAAGCGAACGACCGTGGCGATCGACGGCGTTCGCTGGCTGATCAACGGCCGCGTGACCTACCCCGGCACCCGGGCCGAAGGGTTGCTGATGAACGTGCGGATGGTCAACGCGACCTTCGAGGACCGCAACCGGGACGACTTCGATCCCGACGCCAACACCGATGCCTTCCTGGCCGTCATGCCGGAGTACGTGGAAGCCGGCGTACGGGCCTTTACGTTCAATCTGCAGGGAGGCATGCCCGGGTACGAGGGAGCGTTGAACTCGGCATTCGAGCCCGATGGCTCGCTGCGCCCATGCTATCTGAAACGCATGGCCCGAGTGATCGAAGCCTGCGATCGCCACGGTGTGGTCGTGATTCTGGGGTGCTTCTACCAGCGGCAGGACCAAGTGCTGCGCGACGAACAGGCCGTCCGCGCCGGAGTGGTGAACGCAGTCCGCTGGATCGAATCCCAAGGCTACTCGAATGTCGTCCTGGAGATCGCCAACGAGTTCGAACATTCGGGTTTCAACCACCGCATCATTCGTGCCTCGGAGGGTCAGGTGGAACTGATCGAACTCGCTCGCCGCGAGAACCCCGAGCTTTTGGTCTCGACCAGCGGATTGGGCCATGGCCGTCTGCCGAAACTGGTTGCCGAGGCCAGCGATTTTCTGCTGCCGCATTTCAACGGTACCAGACTGGAAGACATTCCGGCCAGAATCGAAGTCTTGAAGCAATACGGCAAGCCGGTCGTCTGCAACGAGGACGACAGGACCGGCAAGGCGGCGGCCGAGGCCTGCCGTCTGTCCGTCGAAAACGGCGCCTCGTACGGGTTAATGCTCAAACGGCGAAACCAGTACCAGCCGTTCGAGTTCCACGGAGTGGCCGACGACCCGGTTTTCTACTCGATGCTTCGATCCCTGACCACTCAAGAGACAGCAGGACATTAGCCGCCGATATTGCAAATTCACGGTTTTCCCGATTCTGCTCGGAGCCGGTCCCATTTTTTCACAGCCTCGAGAGCGTTCGACTTGAACGAGGAGCCCGGGCTGTCGTATACTGAGGACTTCCGGACACAATAGCCGTTTTTGGGGAGGCGCATATGAAACGCGTGCATGCAGCTTCGTTTCGAGCGGGGTCGATCTGGCTGTTCGTGGGGTTTGGCACGTTGTTGTTCATGGCCACAGCCCGCGCTGCGGATAATCCTTACGATCGCCTGGGCCAAGAGAAGATCGCCGCACTGGATGCTGACGATGCACCGACCCGTGCCCGAGCGGCGCAGGCCTTGGGGTACATGCGATACTACCCGGCGGAAGAGACACTGATCGCCGTATTGAAACGGGACGATTCGGCCGAGGTGCGGCGGGATGCCGCGTTGTCGCTGGGTTGGTGCGGCGGCCGGCGTTCGCTGATGCCGCTGGTCGAACGGCTGGGGGACGACGACTGGAATGTCCGGCAGAGCGCGTGGGTGGCGTTGACGAACATTACCGGCATGGAATACCCGTTTGACGCGCTGGCTGACCGTTCGGATCGTAATCAGGCGGCGCGAGTTTGGCGGCAATGGTGCAGTTCGATCCCGGAACCGGGACTGCCGGATGAGGTGTTGGAATTGCTGGATTCGCATTGTCACCGCCAGGTCCAGCGAGGATTGCGGGCTGCCGGCGCGTTGGGCGGCGATGATCGGCTGGTGGCCTTGATCCAACGCGCGATCGAGGACTGGGTCGAGATCGACGACGAGGAGGACACCGAAGCGAAGTGGCGAGTCCAGACCGGCATCCGGGCACTCGGCCGCTCGGGATGTGCCGAAGCGTTGCCGGTCTTGGTGCGATTGCTGAACAACACCCAGTGGGCGCGGTACGCCGCTGATTCCCTGGGGGATCTGGGCGGCGAGCAGGCCGCCGCGGCGCTTTTGGCCGCGCTGCCGCGTTACGCGCGGCCACTCGATTCCGATATCTCCCGCGACAGGACTCACCGAGCGTCCGGAACCCACCCGTCGGATGTCCCTCACGCCGATTCGCGCGACCGAATCCTGGCGGCACCCTATACGATCTGCCAGTCGCTTTCGCGGATTGCGTTCGAAGACCCGGAAACGCTGAAGCAGTTGCGCGAGCACGCACCCTTGATCGCGGCCCAGATCCCGTTGGATATCGACGGATTGCTGGTGTATGACGAAGAGCCATTCCAGAGCATCTTCCGTCACCTGTTGGACCGAGCCGCCGTTAGCCCCTCGTTCCTGGACACCGCCTTTGCGACGCTCGGACAGCCTCGGCCCAGCCAATCGGAGCAAGCCAGTTCGGACGAGCCGGACGCTGCGGAAGCGGAACGGATCGCCGCCCGGACCGATGTGCTGCGCGGCCGCGACGCCCCGCAGCGAATCCGGGCGGATATCGAAGGCTGGACCGACCTGTATCTGATCGTGGACGAGGTCGAAAACTATTCGATGGATCGAGCCAATTGGGCCGAAGCGAAACTGGTGGACGACCAGGGAAGAGAGACGTTCCTGGATACGATCGAACCGGTATCGGCTGTCCAGCAGCACGATTCGCTGCAGATCAATCGAAGTGCAAGTTTCGACGACCTGCGCATCGGCCAGCAACGGTTCCCGCGAGGCTTGCACACCCATGCGCGCAGCACGATCCACTATCGACTGGACGGCGCCTACCAACGATTCGAGGCCCGGGTGGGGGTCTGCGCCAGCCGGGCGCCCGGCCGAGGCTCGGTGCGTTTCATCGTCAGTGCAGACCCGATCGACAAGGCATCGGGCTTGGAGATCCTGATCGGCGACCCGGCCTTCGCCTCGAACGTGGTCCTGGCGTTGTGTCGCGAACCGGCGGATATCCCGCGTCTGGTCGAATTGCTGGACCACGAGAACCATTGGGTACGCATCAACGCCGCTCGGACCCTGATGTTCATGGGGGCCTCGACCGCCGTGCCGGAGATCGGCGAGCGTCTGAGGCGATCGCCGCCCGAAGCCGCGTTTGGCTTCTTCAACGAGCCGTACTTTTCACGGGCTCAGGGGCAGGACGAATTCAACGACCCGACGCCTCGATACCGCGAAGCCTTGATCATGGCCCTGGGTTGGTTCCGTGCTGCGGAGTATGTGCCGCTGCTAGCCGAGATCCTGTTCGACGATCGCAACAGCCTGGGAATCCAATATCGCGCGGCCAATGCGTTGGATCAGATCGGTACCCCGGCGGCCATCGACGCGTTGCGAGACGCCGAGCACGCGCACCCGTACCACAGCGTGCGGATGGCCGCGCGCGAAGCCCTGTGGCGGCGCAGCACCACGCCCTGGCCACGCCCCGAACCACCGCCGCTGGATCCGCCGCAAATCGCCCTGTCGGACATCCCGGAAACGGCCACGCGATTCGTCTTTATCAAGGGCGATCCCGTACCCTACAACCCGTTCCAGATGGACAGTTGGCGGCAAGCTTACATGACGACCGACAGCGGACCAACCTACCGCATGGGACGCAACCTGTATGTGCTGGATCTTTCCAGTGGCCAGCCTGCGGTGGCCCCGTTGACCGAGTTCACCGACGGCTATGTGGCCGATTGCGAAGTCTCCTACGACGGCCGCACCGTGCTATTCTCACGCCGGTCCG
The DNA here is from genome assembly GCA_007121535.1 of Planctomycetaceae bacterium. Taxonomy (GTDB): domain Bacteria; phylum Planctomycetota; class Planctomycetia; order Pirellulales; family Pirellulaceae; genus SKKK01. The sequence continues at coordinate 20,808 of SKKK01000240.1, forward strand.
GCGACAGCCCGTGGTGGCATCTGTACGAAATCCGGGCCGACGGATCGGGGTTGCGGCAGATCACCGACGGCCCCTACCACGACGTCCATCCGGCGTTCATGCCCAACGGGCGGATCGCCTTCTCGACCACTCGGCTGGGCACTCGCGACGAGTACCACGGCTATCTATGCACCGGGCTGGCGACGATGCACCCTGACGGCAGTGACATCCAGGTGATCGGGTTCAACTTTGGTCGCGACGCCGAACCGGCCATCGATTCGGACGGCCGGATTCTGTTCACTCGCCTGGAACTGTTCTATTCGCGGATGAAGACCGAATACAACCTGCTGGGCGCTCACCCCGACGGCACGCGCATGCACACGTTGTACGGCCCCGAACGCCGGCACTTCTGGGGCGATATTCACGGTGGATACGGCAACTGGTTTGCTGGTGGAAAGCCGGGCGGGCGGCATCGCCACCTGCGGTTGACGCAGCCTCGACCTTTTCGCCCCGGCCAGTACCTGCTGACCACGCCCGCCGGCCCGGTTCTGACGCAAGGTCGTCAGGGCGAGCGGCTGCTGCGCGAATCCTATCTGCGTTCGGGCGGCAACGATCCTTGGGTGATTACCACCCCGTATCCGCTGGATGACCGCACGCTGCTGGTGGCTGCCGGCGAGAAGAATCATGAACTGGTGCGCGCCGAATTTCCTGACGATGCGATCGATCTGGGATTGTATACGATGTGTGTCGACACCGGACAATTGAACCTGTTGTACAACGATCCGCAGACAGCCTGTTTCGAAGCCAGGCCGCTGCATCCGCGACTGGTACCGCCGGTGTTGACCGAATCGGCCGAGTCGCGCAGCAGCCAGTTCACCGGGTGGTTGTTCGCCCAGTCGGCGTTCATCACTATGGAGCCGCACGTGCCCGATCGTGGCCGGTTGTTGCGAGTGGTCGAAGCTTTGCCTCAGGTCACTCGTCACGCGACGCACACCACGCCGGGCGAACAAGCCTGGAAGAATCATGGCGGCGCCTTTGGCCGAGACCTGGCGATCCTGCCGTTGGCGGCCGATGGATCGTTCGCCGTCGAAGCGCCCGCGGATCGCTTCCTGCACTTGCAGGTATTGGACAGCGACCGCAACGTTGTTGGCAATCAATTGGTCTGGATGAACCTGCGTCCCGGCGAGGTGAAGGGTTGTGTCGGCTGTCACGAACCCACCGGCAACGCCCCGCTGCAAGACGCTTCGATCCCGTTGGCAAGCCTGCCCGTCTTCAACGGCGGTCAGTTGCCGCGTGCGCTGCCCGACGGACCGGATCAGTTCCGTTATCGCGCCAAGATCTGGTTCAAAGGCCACACACCCGACGAACGCGAAGAACGCCAACGCACCGTCCAATCCATCAATTGGTTCGGCCGCCCTTAACGCTTGCCGCTACGAAGAGGTCGGAAGTCCTTTTCGGAGAAGTTCTTCCATAGTCTTGGCGGTTTCTGCTTGGCGCCAGTCCCTTTTCTTCACAACCTGTACCCGTGTATCACACCAAATCGCTTCTGCCCCAAGACATTGCGTACACGGTGCGCGGAGCCGTCTGCCCTTCGCGCGGCGGATGCTCGGCGTGCGTAAACACCAGCACGTCGCCGCTGTTTTCGTTGACGATCGCCCCGCCGCCGTGGATGCCGTCGCCGATGGCGATTTCCGGCCCCCACGTCTTGCCGCCGTCTTCGCTGCGGCGGACGCGGACCCGCTTGCTGCTTCCGCTTTTCGATTCTGTCGCAAGTGCCTACCACATAACAACTTAAGAACACTCCACGTGTCGTCAAGTCCGCCAATAAGTTGATGTATATCAATATTTCCGCTAAAATTCGCTCGCAGCACTTGACTTACATCAACTCCGGAGCGTAGAATGTCGATGAAGAACGACACACAACAACGCAACGGTCTCCAGCAATTGTTGAAAGGTACTCCGTTGGCGCCGTTGACTGATCCAACGCGACTTGAAGCGTACAAAGATGCCCTCGCAAACTGGAATTTCAAGGATTACATCCAGTTCGAGTTGACCGAAACGGCGTACGCGTGGGTTA